>JAMWDF010000049.1:3021-14362 GCA_023818865.1 Candidatus Omnitrophota bacterium | reverse complement strand
TATTCCAGGGCTTCCACTTCCACCAAAATCTTGCTGCGCAAAAGTTCCCTAATAGCTTTCTCATCAACCACATGGACAGCAATTAGCCGCGCCTTGAATTGAAAAGCTAAGTAGATAGCAAACTTGGCGGTGGGTAAAGATTCTGAAGGGTCACCTGCTACGCAAACCGCGATGGTCCCTATCGGCACCTAACCTCCTTGTTTCTCTTTTCAGAGAAATTTTTTCTCCTTAAGCCACTTCTGGTTAGAAAAGGCTTCTCTATTTTCTTCATCCAGTCGTTCGCTGATAAATTTTATTGTTTTCTCCAGAGCAGGCAGGTGAACCTTTTCAATAGCCCTTACCTTATGAATCGTTCTTCTGGCTTCAAGCGCCAGTCTTACCAGGGCAATCTTTTTCTCTGCCAGGCCAGCCAGCAACTTCAGCAATTCTTTAAATCGGAGGATGGCTTCGTCCACATAAAGACTTACCTGGTGAGGGCTAAAATAAGGAGGATGGTCCACCATTTCCAGATGAACTGCCGGCAGAGTGACTCCGACCACCTGTCTGGAAGAAAAAGAAAGCTCCGGCTTAATTCCCACCGCAAAACTTAGTTCTTCAAGTTTCTCTCTGCCCATCTCCATCATCGCCTGGTCAACCACCGCATACGCTTTGGCTATCGCCTGCTCAACATCTTCTTCGGCTTTCGCCACTAAGTTAGCCAGACCAGCCAGTTCATTCAAGAGAATCCGTCTCTTTTCCTCAAGAAGTTCATACCCTTCCCGGGTCAGTTCCAGATTCTTCTTGGCCTTAATCAAATTGGCCTTAGTGGCTGCCAGAGAGCTCATGTTTCTCCTGGTAATACTTTTCCAGCATCTCCTCTTTTATCCTGGCCAGCTCTTCCCGCGGGAGCAACGACAGAACTTCCCAGGCTAAATCAAGACTTTCTTCCAGAGTCCGACTTTCTTCTATTCCCTGGCTGAGAAAGGACATTTCAAAAGATTCGCCGAATTGAAGATAAAGATGATCCAGAGGAGAAAGTTCTTCTTCCCCCACCACTGCGGCTAGCGCTCTAATCTCTTTTACCTGGGCATAGGCAGAAAAAAGCTGAGCCGCCACTGCCGGGTGGTCTTCCCGGGTCAAATCCTTCCCGATATTGTCCTTCATTAACCGGGAAAGAGAAGGCAGACAAGCCACCGGCGGGTAAATCCCCCTCATAGCCAGCTCCCTATCCATCACCACCTGTCCTTCAGTAATAAACCCGGTGAGGTCCGGTATGGGGTGGGTAAGGTCATCATTGGGCATGGTCAATATCGGTAGCTGGGTAATGGAGCCAGCTAAATTCTTAACTACCCCGGCCCGTTCATAAAGAGAAGCCAGGTCGCTGTAAAGATATCCAGGATAACCCTTTCTGGCAGGTATTTCTCCCCGAAGAGTAGAAAGTTCTCGCAACGCTTCGCAGTAGTTAGCCATATCTGTAAGAATCACCAGGACATGTTTACCTTTGCGGAAGGCAAGGAATTCCGCACAGGTGAGAGCCACCCGAGGGGTCATTAACCTTTCAATTGAAGGACTGTCAGCTAAACTCAGAAACATGGCTACCCGATCCAGAACCCCTGAGTCTTCAAAGCTTCGGAGGAAAAACCTAGCCGTATCATACTTCACACCCATCGCGGCAAAAACAATGCAGAAATCCTCCTCGCCAGCCCTGGCCTGCCTGGTAATTTGAGCGGCCAGAATATTATGAGGTAGTCCACTTCCGGAAAAGACAGGGAGTTTCTGCCCCCTAACCAGCGTATTCATTACATCAATCACACTCAACCCGGTTTCAATAATCTTGTGGGGATAATCTCTGGCGGTGGGGTTAATCGTTTGGCCGTTAACATCCGCGATCTCTTCCCGTCGGGGAGAAGGCAATCCATCCTGGGGTTCCCCCAGGCCATTAAACACCCGACCAAGCATCTCTTCGCTTACCCCGATAGTCACCGGCTTTCCCTTAAACCTAACCCGGCAGTTCTGGAGAGAGAGGCCAGCTGTCCCGGTTAGCACCTGAACTACCGCGTAACCCTGACCGACTTCCAGGGTGAGTCCTATTCTTTCTTGGCCCTGGTTATCAGTAATCTCTACCAATTCGTTGTAACCCACCGGGTGGATTTCTCTGATGATGAATATCGGCCCGACAATCTCTTGTAGTCCCCGATATTCCCTCAGGTCGTAGCGAATCATTAAAATTCCTCCAGCTGAAAGGCATCGTCAATCTGACCAATAAGATTTTCCAGTTGACTTAGTTTATCTTCAGGATAGTCAGTCTTCATCCGGAGAAGTTTTTGGTAAACTGGACTCTGCCTTATCCGGGAAACAGCCATTCCTGACTTTACCGCTACCTGAGCCTTTTGGTAAAAACGGATGATGGCTTTCAGCATCAAGAACTGTTTCCTGGCTGAGGAGTAGGCATCTACCGGGTCAAAGGCATTTTGCTGGAGAAAGGCATTCTTAAACAGGCCACAAATCTGTAAAATGAGACGTTGACTGGGTGGAAGAACATCTGGGCCGACTACTTTCACGACCTGGCTTAGCCTCTCTTCTTTTTGGAGAAGGTCCATCACCCCATAACGGAGAGCCAACCATTCTGAACTGACATTCCTATCCCACCATTCTTTCACTTCTTCCAGGTATTCCGAATAACTTTCCACCCAGGAAATGGCTGGATAATGCCTTTGGTTAGCCAGTTCTCGGTCCAATGCCCAGAAAGCCCGGACAAATCTTCGGGTATGCGCAGTTACCGGTTCTGAGAAATCTCCCCCTGGGGGAGAGACAGAAGCGATAACGGAAACTGAACCGGTGCGCCTGCTAAGCGTTTCCACTGCCCCAGACCTTTCATAGAATTCTGCCAGCCGGGAGGGTAAATAAGCCGGGAAGCCTTCTTCCATAGGCATCTCCTCCAACCTTCCAGAAAGTTCTCTCAAC
The DNA here is from genome assembly GCA_023818865.1 of Candidatus Omnitrophota bacterium. Lineage (GTDB taxonomy): Bacteria > Ratteibacteria > UBA8468 > B48-G9 > DSTR01 > JAMWDF01. The sequence continues at coordinate 11,419 of JAMWDF010000049.1, read as the reverse complement.
GCTTCTGCCCAGCGGCTGGTAGAGTCAACCATCAGCGCTACCTGATAGCCCATGTCCCGGTAATACTCAGCCAGGGTAATCCCAGTATAAATACTGGCTTCCCTGGCTGAAACCGGCATGTTAGAGGTATTAGCCACCAAAATCGTTCGTTCCATCAGTGGCCGTTGCCGCCTAGGGTCAATGAGCTCAGGGAAACTCAACAGAACATCTGCCATTTCGTTTCCTCGCTCCCCACAGCCGACAAATACCACAATATCTGCATTTGACCACTTAGCCAGCTGATGCTGGACCACTGTCTTGCCAGTCCCAAATCCACCAGGGACAGCCACACAGCCTCCTTTTACCAGAGGGAAAAGGGTATCAACCACTCTCTGGCCAGTAAGGAGGGGTTCGGCTGATTCAATCTTTCTCCGATAAGGTCGTGCCCGGCGAACTGGCCAGTGCTGGCTCATGGTCAGCAAATATTTTCCCTGGTCACTTTCAATCACCGCCACTTCCTGGTCCACTGAGTATTCCCCAGATGGAACTATCTGGCAGACCTTCCCGGAAACAGATGGGGGAACCATAACCAGATGCTTCACCAGACCAGTTTCCTGGACCTCACCGATAACCTCACCAGAGGAAACCTCTTGTCCGGAAACCACCTGGGGAGAAAACTTCCAGAGTTTAGTTCGGTCCAACGGCGGAAGGTGACTCCCTCGGCCAATAGCGAAACCCTGGTTTTCTTGAATCATCTTGAGGGGCCTTTGAATTCCATCATAGATACTTCCCAGGAGTCCCGGACCTAATTCAACCGAAAGGGGTTGGTGTCTGGAATAAACCGGGTCACCTGGCCTTAGACCGGTGGTATCCTCATATACCTGGACCAGAGCCCGATCGCTCCTCAGATGAACTACCTCTCCCACCAGACGAAGTGAACCTACCTCCACCATATCCAGCATCTGGAGAGATTGGACCTCAGCGATTTCTACCACTGGACCGTTCACCCGGTAAATCCGACCCACCGTCTCCATCATCTTCCAGGTTCTCCTCGGTTAAGTCTTTCCAAATTTCCTCCTGATGTCTCTTCATCCGGGCTGAAAATCTATTATCAAAAATAATCCGGCCATCGGCTGACTGAACGATTACCCCGATTTCTGAAAAATTTCCTGGAGAAAAAGACACCTCGGTCAACCGGTTTCTAACAGATTGACAGATCCGGGTTATCTCCTCGGTCATCTCCGGGACTAACAGAGAGTGATCAGCCGGAGAATAGAAAACAATTATTTTGTCTTGGTCAAGTACCTTGGCGCCTTCCTCCACACAGTGGATGAAGAAATTCAGATAATCAGGCCTTGAACGAAAATCAAAGGCTAATGAGTGAATTTTTTCCTGAACTTTCTTAATAACCATCCCTTTTTCTTTCAGGCGGATTTTTTTCTTTTCCAGTTCTAGGCTAGAAAAATACCGCTGCTTAAGGTAATTTTTTTCCTTTTCATATTCTGACCAGAGTTTTTCTCGCTCTTTTTCCGCCTTCGTTCTTCCGGATTCTTTAATCTTCTCTGCTTGCCGCCTCGCTCTCTCCAGAATATCCCGAGCCTCATGCTCTGCTTCCTGAAGAATTGCCTGGCAGATCAACTCCACATTCCCGGTAGAATTTTCTTGATTTTCTTCCTTGTTCATCCTCGCCTTTCTATCTTCAAACTACATTTTGACACCCAGCATTTCCTTCAAGAATTCGTTCACCGTTGGCCGCTGTTTTTTCTTTCCTCGGGAAGGGATCTCCAGAACTAACGGGAAATCCTCTTGGTAAAGAAGATTTTTTACTTCCGGACCGATTAACTCTGTAACCGTTTCAGTTACCAGAATAATTCCCACCTGTCGGCTCAGGGCTTCTCGCAAGGCTTCCAGAGCTTCCGCCCTGGTCTTGGCTGTTCTGGTCTCTACTCCGACCAGCCTGAAACCCAGGCTGCTATCTGGGTCAGCAATACAGAAAAACCTCATGGTATCTTACCTAAAATCATGATGGAAATAATCAGCCCGTAGATAGCTATCCCTTCAGCCAGGCCAACATAAATTAAGGCTCGACCAGCCAGTTCCGGCTTCTCGCTCATCGCGCCGATGGCGGCGGCTCCCACATAGGCCACTGCGATGCCAGCAGCTAAAGCGCTTATTCCAGTGGCCAGAGCCGCTGAAAGGTAAGCCCAACCAGCCACTCCAGTTTCACTACTCCCTTGGGACCAGCCAGACTGAACCAACCCTAAGACCAGCCAGCCTACCAGATTAACAACCAATTTTCTTTTTTCCTTTAAAGTCATTGTTTCTCCTTTCTCTCAGGTCCAGGTTAACGGACGGTATTCCTGATTGCTGGGAACGAAAAAACGGGAAAAAAACTCGTAATAGTTCAACCGCAAACTTTGAATGGTCACCACCAGACCTTCCAGAAAGACAATCAGGATATTTCCTCCGACCAGAATGATCCCTGGAAGAATCCGATGACCAGGCCCGACCACCCGGGTTAGCTCAAAAACTGCCAGAAAAAGACCGGTATGGGCCAAAGCGAAAGCAGCCACCCGGATGAAAGAGACAGTATTGGCCAGATACCCCATGCCCACTTCCAGCAAGCCGATCACACTTTCCATAAAGGTTTCCAGAAAGCTGTGTTTCCTTGGCTGCCTGGCCAGAGAAAGAAAAGGACCGAGAAATAGAAGAAAAAATCCGCTACCCAGAACAAAAGCAGCCAGCGGTGAAACCGGTATCTTGGCAACCAGCCATCTCACTGAAATCACTATGGCTGTCCAGTAAATGAGGCCACTAACTAACCCCGCTTTGTCAAAAAACATCCGGTAATATTCCCTGGATTTAAAGGCATTAACCACATTCAGACCAATTCCTAGGCTGATCAGCCCCACCCCAAAAGCCAGGCTTACTTGGAAAAGACCAGTGATATTCCCCAATGGTCTTGACCAGATTGCCGGAAAACTTTCCCGGCCAAATACACTGCCAAATAGGAAGCCAAAAATGGTGGCACTGACCCCGCAATATAGAAGAAGGACACCAGTCGGCTGCCAGGTTGGCTGCCGATTTCGCCAGAGAAACAAACCGGCCAGCCCCAGCAGCAGGCCGTGACCCACGTCGCCGAACATTATCCCAAACATCAAGAGAAAAGCGATGGCCAAAAAAACCGTTGGGTCCACCGTTCCGTAACAAGGCAATCCATAAGATTTCACCAGAAGCTCAAAAGGTTTAAGTAAAGATGGATGACGCAACCGCACCGGAATCTCTTCCCGAGCTACCCCAGTTTTTTCCGCAGCTATTTTCTCCAGGGAAAACACCGGCGAAAGAAGTTTCACTTCCCGGGAAACCCGACTTGCCTCTCGGGAAGGTACCCATCCTATCAACAAACCGGTTTTTTCGGTAAGCAGCATATACTTTCTGGCAGTCAATAGCCCTTTTTTTAAAGCCACGGAAAAACAGAGCCGGTTGAGTTCCCGAATCCACTTTAAACTCAACTGGCGTATTTCTTCTTTTAACTCTTCCTGCTTTCTGCGCAGAGAATCTACTTCCTCCTTCAGCTTCTCCTTTACCGCTCTGGGTAGAGCAATTTCTTCCGCCTGGTAGTCCACCTTTTCCCAGCCCACCTCTCTAAGCAAAGAAGAAAAGAGAGATTGGTCCCTTTTCAGCCCTACTAATAAGAAAACAGGGCGGCTGGTTTCCTGACCAACCGGGAAAAACACATGGGGAATACCAGATAGGTTTCTTCTAAGAAGAGAAAGATTTTTTTCCGGGAGGGCCCCCAGATGGACTTCCAGAAAGGAATATCTTTTTTCAGGCGTAATCGGCAGAGGGAGGCTTCTGGTGACATGGGTAAGCATATCTTCTTTTGTCTTTATCTCCTCAGTCAATGCCCTCAACCTCTCTTGACAGGGGGCCAACTCTGCCTCCACCTGAGACAATTTTTCTTTCACCTCAGAGAGAGAAAGTACCGGTCCTTCTTCTGGAGATACCTGAGCCAAACATAGGAAATGCTGAATCTGCTTAATCCTCCCTTCCAGAGCTTGCCATTCAGCCAGTTCTCGTTCCACCTGCCCTGGAGAAAGACCTTCCAGTTTTTGGTTCAGCCGGCGCCAATCTACCGGGTGAAAGATACCTAGTTGAAGAAGTTTGCCCACAACCGCTTCAACCTTTTCTTTAAGCACCACCAGACTGACCAAGTCCATTGGCTCTGGAGTAAACATCCTTGCTCCTGAATAACTTTCAGTAAAACATCTCTCCGGTTGCTTCTTGCTTCAAACTAAGCATCCGACCATAAAAACAGGAAAGAAGAAGTCTTGTTTCCTGTCTCTTGAGAATAAGATAACCTAAAAGAGGACCAATAGTGAAGGGAAAACCTCCCAGAACCTTCTTCGCCTGATGAAGAAGGAATTCATGGAGAAAACGGTCTATTAAGAAAAAGTTTTCTCCAGACAACCGGCTCAAAGACTGGTATGGACCCTTGGTGACCTCAGGCAGGGTCTTCTGGCTATCCTCAATTCCCAGGGAAAGATTCGCTTTTTCTGGATGAAAGTGCTCCCCTCCAGGAATTATCCATTCCAGAAACTCTTCCCGGGCTGAGCGGTAGTATAACCGATGTCTGACTAGCCAGTTGATATTCTCCCGGTCAATCTCCAGCCCAATCAGCATCCTGGCAATAGCCTGATCCGAAGAAGAAAGTTTCTCCGCAGCAGTCACCAGCCGCTGGTAGTAATCTACGTCCAGGCAAATCTCCAGGAAAAAAAGAGAGTCTGTTTGCTGAAAACGGACCCTTGCCCGTTTCAGTGATTCCTCATAATCTGTTTTCGCTAAAAGCTGAATAATTTCTTCCAGAGAGCCAGCAGCAACTATCTGGTTGAAGTCAATCGGCAGAATTATTTTTTCCCCAAGGAGATAACGGTCAGTTTTTACTGAAGGTTTACCATGCCAGAGACGGAGGGCTTTTTTCAATTCCTCTACCTCATAGCGCTGGAGTAGCAATAACAACAATTTGTTCTCCCTTTTTCCGGAGATAGAAGCAACTAATTTCCGGTGGACTTCAATTTCACTAATCTTCAACTTCCGTTCCAGAACAAGGAGGTCTTCTTTCTCCTCAGATAAAGACATCAAAAGTGGACCATAGGCTGTTGGCTTAAGTATCTCCAGCATTTCCTGGATATTGCCGGCCTGATAGAGTTGTTTCCAGATATCCTGACTCAAAAGCTGAGAAAGAAGAGCCCTCATCCGGGCATTGGCGAAAGCGTAACGAGCCAGTTGCCTCACGGTTAACATTCCGGTTCAATCAGTTTCTGAAAGAGTCGGGTAGCCAGAGTATCCAGCTTCTTCTCCTGCTGAGGCCGACGCCTCTCCAGGCCTGCCTGGAGTTGGCGAAGAATCTTTTCTCTTTCTGCCACCCATTCTTTCTTGTCTTGCTCCTTGGCCCGGTCAATTTCAAGTTTTATTTCACGCTGTATTTTTTCTACCAAAGCCGAGACTTCAAGTTTAGCTTGATTTATCTCTTCTTCCGCCTGTTTTCTGGCTTGTTCCATTTTTCGCCGGGCAAGTTCTTCTGCCTGAAGAATTTTTTCTACTGTTTGTTTAAGCACTTTTCTATCCCTTAAAGCAGGTTATTTCGGGGATTTTGCCAAACAACAAGTTGGCCCCGAAGAAATTATACTCTTATCTTTAAATTTCGCCAGCCAGCCTGGCCAATTTCAGGCTGACTTAAAATGTAAATAACGTGGGGCAGAAGAACCAGAGGTAAAAAGAGAGCCCCTTTCTTTCTGGATTCCAGATGACAGATTTGCAGAGAGAAAGATATTAACCCAGAAAAAAAGTCCACCCAGGCCGGCTCTGTTTTTCCAGGATAACACCGGAGAAGGCGCAGCCACCACCCTGCCCAGAAACCTATCGCCGCCATCCGAAGAAAAAGGCGGATCAGGCTTGGACGGTAGACAACCAGAATTTCTCCAGGCCAAAAGATACCCAGCCATTGGAGAAGATGTTCCTTCTGATTCAGACTGAGCCTCATGGGAAAAACATCCTTTTACCTGGCAGCTTTAATTATGGGCGCTTTCTCCCCGGCCTTGACCATTCTTTCAATCAACCGCTTGGCCAGTTTTGCCCGAATTTCAGATGTCTCCGGTTCAGCTACCAGATTCTGGAGTTCGTGGGGGTCCTCTTTCAGGTCATAAAGAAACTCTTCTTGATAGCCTTCACTGCCAGGGTCCCTTACTCCATTTTTGTCCAGGGCGCTTACCGAGTATTTCCACCTTTCTGTCCGTAATGCCCGGCCTACCTGAGATTCACTAATCTGAACGAAGATTTCGTCGGGCCAATCATTTACCTTTTTACAGGCTTCTTGTAACGGCCGGCCCCGCATACTTTCAGGAACAGGCACTCCAGCGCAAGTAAGCACGGTGGGGGCAAGATCAATCAGGCTCACCAGCCGGCTAACTTTTTGGCCGGCCTGAAACCCTGGACCACAAATAATTAGTGGCACGCGAATAGAACTTTCATGACAGGAACGTTTATACTCAGCGTTCCTGGTCCGAAAATGACAGCCATGGTCAGAGGTGTAAATGAAAACAGTGGAAGAAAGTAAACCCAGGGTTTTCAGCGCCTGCCGTAGCCGGCCGACTGCGGTGTCCAAGGCCGAGCAACAACCCAGATAATCCGGATATTCTGTTTCCCAGTCTCCTTTCAAATTTCTTAGGTCATCTGGCACCGGATACCTGACAAATCTTTCTCTTGAACCAACAGGGCCTTCAAAATGTCCGTGATCATTCTGATGGTGCGGCTCAATGAAGGAGAGAAAAAGGAAAAAGGGCTGTCTTTTGCGCTGGCTTTCTAGATACTCAATCGCCCAATCAGTGAGGACTTCTACCCGATATTTGCCTGAGGGAAAATCTCGCCTTCTCATCTGGCCATCAAACATATACCCGTCATAAGCATGGGAAGTGAACTCCAACACATCGGCTGCTAACCAAAAATCATCGTAGCCCCCTCTTCTATCTGGAGGGACTGGCCTGGTCTGGAAATCATCCGGACCGCCCTGGGGACCGCAGGAAGCCAGATGCCACTTACCAAGGTAGCCAGCTTGATACCCGGCACCTCTTAATAGATGGGCGATGGTGACTTCCTCTGGGGGGAGCCGCCGGTTATTGGTAAAACAGCCACTTTCAGTCGCATATTTCCCGGTCTGAAGACAGGCCCGGGCTGGACCGCAAACCGGCTGGCAGGTAAAGGCGAATTCAAATATGGTTCCTTCCCTGGCCAGTCCATCAAGATGAGGACTCAATCCAGATGGTCCTCCATAACAGCTTAAGGTATCCCACCTCTGCTGATCGCTAAGAACAAAAATAATGTTCGGTTTCATCCCAGGAAGTCTTGGCAAAAATTTAGTCCCAGCGTTATAATATCAAAAAAGCGCTTGTAGCTCAACTGGATAGAGCGTTGGCCTCCGGAGCCAAAGGCTGCGAGTTCGACCCTCGCCAAGCGCATTGATGGGTATAGTCTTGGAGAGATTTTTATTGGCTAGAGCCACCAGGCCAAAATTCCTTATCAGACAAGCTGGCGCCTCGCTGTTCTTTCTCCAGATACTGGCAATAGACCTCCTCAATCCTGGCTCGCTCCTGGAGAAAAATTTTCACCATAGCAGGGTCAACTGCCCGGCCTGATTCTTCTTTTAGGAGGCGAAAACTTTCTTCCAGGCTGACCGCGGATTTATATACCCTGGCAGAGGAAAGAGCATCAAAGATATCAACAATGGCCGCAATCCGACCGTAAAGGGGAATCGCCTGGCCAGCCAGTCCAGCTGGATATCCAGAACCATCATATCTTTCCTGGTGATGAAGGGCAATGATTTCCGCAGCCTTGAGAACTAGAGAAGAAGAACCCTTCAGCATTCTCGCTCCAATGACCGGATGTTGCTGAACCACTTTCCTTTCTTCTGGAGTGAGCTCGCCTGGTTTCAAAAGGATGTTGTCCGGAATAGCAATTTTGCCAATATCGTGCATAGGCATGGCACTCTTGATTATTTCTATTTCTACGGGAGAAAGACCCATTTTTTCGGCAATGATGCCGGCATAGTCGCTCACCCGGTGAATGTGCAATCCGGTTTCTCTATCCCGGTACTCTACCGCTACGGCCAGGCGAAAAATGGTTTCCAGTTGAGCGTCTTTTAGAGCCAGAGTCAACCTGGCATTCTCAACCGCAATCAAGGTCTGAAGCAAAAGGGTGCCGACCAGCCTGGCGTCCTCTGAGGTAAAGTGGGTGGTCCGGGAAAAGGCAGTCGGCGACTTGTTAACAAAAAGACCCACTACCCGGTAGCCGCCATGTTTAATAGCTGTTAAGATCATCAAACATTTCACTTTATCTGAAGAACTTAGGGTTTTCAAAAGGCTTC
>JAMWDF010000049.1:0-3011 GCA_023818865.1 Candidatus Omnitrophota bacterium | reverse complement strand
ACTTACCAGGAGTAGCTGACTCCCGGAGAGAATCTTCTCCTGAATTCTTTCCAGGTCAACCTGTGACCAGAGAGACCCAGAAGAAACCAACACTTTGGGCTGGCCATGTTCCGGGAAAACAATGATCGCCCCTGAGTCAATCCCTAGGGAAACCAGAAGCGTCCTCAGAGCAATCTCTGATGTTTCTTCAATCGTTTGGCTGGTTTGAAAATTAGGGATTTCCCCAGACGGGATAACGCCCACAAAATCTTCTGGCCGCAGGAGTTTGGCAATCTCTCTTTCTGTTTCTTCCAGAACACTTAAGGCTGCTTCTTTTTTAAAAAGCGCTTTCAGGCTGGCCTGCAACGAAAAAATTAAGGAAAAAAGGTAGCTACCGGTAAACACAGCTCCCACCGGCATGATATCCAAGAAAAGAGAGTTTTTTCGGAGACAAAGTAAGCTGAACCAGGTCAGGCAGGAGAAACAGACCAGAACAATCAGAGTATTAACCGCTGGTTGTTTTCCTGAAAAGATTAACCTTGAAATCAAACCAGCAAGCACCAATAAAACAAACATCACCCGGTGATCTAAACGCCAGATATAAGCATCCCCCAGAGCCGTCCAGAGAGCCGTGGCTTGCACCATGGCCCCAAATTGAATCCCAAAGGGAGTAGGGACTAAATCGGCATTCTTAGCCCCGACAATAGTTTGACCGACCAGGACAATCTTGTTCCGGAGAAGGTGGCGAGGATAATAACCAAGGAGGATGTCTTCAAACGAATGAAAGTATTTGGCCAGTTCCTTTGGCTTTAAGAAACGAAGATAAAAGCAACCACTGGGCCCCAGCGGGACCACTGCATGCTGCCGGCGAAGTCCCCGAACAATCTCTGCTTGAATTTCTCTTTCTCCGGACCATAGCCTGACCATTTCTAAGGACAGCTGCGGCACAACAGTGTTTTCATGTCTAAGAAGAAATGGAAGCCGGCGAACTGTCCGGTCAGCGTCTGGCACCACATTGATGTGCCCGGCTGACCTGGCCGCTGAAGCAAACAAATGGTGACTGCCTCTTAAGGTACGAACCGAAAAGGCCACCCCTGGTTTTTCTTCTAAGGCTTCTGGAGAGAAGACCGGTAAAACTGTGTAGCCGGCGGTGCGCAATGAATCTGCCAGGGACTGATCAGTTTTCTTTTCCTTCAGGTCTGGGAAAAAAATGTCAAAACCGATAACTGAAGCACCTTCCTGCCGGCAGATATCCAGAAAACGAGTGAAATATTCCCGGGAAAATTCCTGGCCAAGTTTGCGTTGAAAGCTCTCAGTTATCCCAACAATCACAAAGGGGAAAAGGGTGGTAGTCTCTGGCGCTGTTACCTTTAAGCGCCAGTCATAGGTAACCAGTTCCAGCCTTTCCAGAACCTTCTGCTGGTAAAGAAAGAAGCAAAATAACCCAAGAAATAAACCGGATAGAAGGTTGCCCCACCATCTCTTCATCTAACAGACAAAAAAGATCAGTAAACGTGCCTTGGTCTTGGCGGCTTCCTGGGTATCGTTTTTCTTCTTATTACCGCGCTGCCTGGGCTGCCATCATCATCAGGCCACCGAATATTTTTTTCTTTAACTTTCTCGCCTTTCTTCAGGGCAAGCAACTTTCCAATTGCCCGGAGAGCCGTGTTCACTTTCCCCTCAGATACTGCAACTTCAGTGGTGGTCTCATCATCAGTCACAGCCACCGTAACAACAAATTTTGTGCCGGCTACCCCGGCAATCACCGAGGGAGTAATCACCTCAAATTGAGAATCCCCTTGGTGGGTCACTTCCACCTCTGTCTTCTCCCCGCTTTGTCCTTCTGGAACATAAATAATGCTGTACAGTTTTCCCTGATTGTCAACAAAGGAGCTTAGAACACCAGCGTTACCTTCGTTAACTTTCGCCTCAGTGCCATCAGCAAACTTAAGCACTCCGCTGAAAACTTCCTGACCAAACTTGCTGGGAGATAGTTCGGTCCCATTTAAGATCACCTTCTTGTTGTGACCAATATCCACGGCGTAAGAAAGGTAAGCAGCCACTGTTCGCGTATAATTGAAATGTCTGGGACAGGCCAGGAGTATCTTCCTGGCTTGCTCCTCATAAAGAGGTCGGTTCACATAGAAATTCTCATAACTATTCTCACTAGAACGGTCGGCCGGGCAGTGAAAAGTCTTAGGGTTGGGGATATAAACCGGGCTGAGGGCCGCCAAGATGAAAGGCGTATCCTTCCAATCAGCCTGATAGTTTTCTATCGCCTGAGCAATCTGCTTCATGTTGTTAATGCAACTTATAGTTCTACTCATTTCCCGGGAATGGCTCACCAGACCAGCAAACAGCAACAAAAAAGCAGCCGCAATCAAAACAACAATTACCACTTCAATTAGACTAAATCCTCTCTTCATGGTTTTTGCCCCTCCTTAGGCAGTTTGCCCCGGCTTAAACAATCTTCCAATTCCTTCAAGGAAAGGTTGAGACTGATATCCTTAATCTCCACATTATGCCAGCTTGAGATCACCCTTGAAGCTGCCTGGTTGATGGCTTCTTGTTGCTGGGCAAAAGATTTGAGTTCCTCCAGAAGCGGATTGAGGGTATCTCCTTTGCGCAGTCTAAAATCAGGTTGACGACCTTCCTGAAGATCTTTAAGAATCTCGGCTATCCGGTAAGCCGGACCAGCCACCTTATGCGATAAAACAATTATCCCCAGACAGGAGAGCGCAGCCATCAACACGGTTAGACTGATACTCACCGGCAAAAACCTTTTCCAGGATAGATGGTAAATCCTGGTGACCAGTTCACTGCTGGCCGCGACTTCCTGAATAATGCTTTCCCAGACATTGAAGAAGGTAGCCACACTAATGAGAATCATCGCCAGGGTCAGAAAAACAATAACATAGACCACAAAGCGCAACTGAATTTCTCGGTTAATCAGTAAAGTGAACCGACCTCTCTTCATTGTTATTATGTTACCTCATTTATTTTTTCCGTGTCAAGTCCTACCAATAAACCGG
>JAMWDF010000048.1 GCA_023818865.1 Candidatus Omnitrophota bacterium | reverse complement strand
AGACTCCCCCCTGAAGTATCTTGGCCGCCGCTGAGTGAGCGCATAATCAGACATTGAACAGAAACATTATCCAGGTTCAATTCCCTCCGAATATGAGCGTATCCATAATGGGCGCCCTGGATACACAATCGGCCGTCAATGAACGAAATGCTGGCGTTACCTTCATGCAAATCTTTCTCCCAGGCAGGAGAAAGTACTGGCCCGGTGAGGCTATCGGAGAATTCAGCAATTACCTGTTTGGGTAAGAGAGACAGGGAAGATAATTCAGCCTTTTTCGGTTTGTAGGCCCCTGTTTTCCCAGCAAGAATTAGCCGGACATCCCTGGCTGGCACGGTAACAGAAAAGCCAGTCTTGGTGGAGCCAGCATTTAAATTTATCTCTTTTCCTGTTTCCGGGTTGAAACAACTTAACGAGCCTGGAACGAATCCCAACGCCTTCCAGTCAGGCTCAATGGTTACCTGATGAGACTGGTGGTCGGTGTTGCCCAGGACAAACAGGATACCATCTGGTTTCTGATAGTAGCTGACCAGCACCTCTTTCCGGCTACATTTGATTTTTTTCTCTGATTCCCAGTAGCCAGTGAAACTGGTTTCTTTCTCCCATGGTTTGAGAATGTTTCTGGCGGCTCGGAGCCGACAAACTACCCGTTTATCCCGGCGGCCAAACGACCCAACATCCTGATCGTTCAAGAGAACCAGCATCATCATATTCCTGGTATCTCTGGCCAAAAGGGAAGCTTCCCATTGAGGAGAGGACATCCCGATCATACCTGGTTGGCCAAACTGCCGGCCTGGGTTATAGGCAACAAACCGGTCAACCGAACCGTAAAAGCCAAGATTGTCTCTATCCTTGAAAGGGTTGTAGTATCCATGTTCACAAGGAGCCCACAGACCGATAAAGTGATACGCAGGCATAAAATGAGCGTGACAGTGCTGGCTGTCCCTTAAGAAATTAGGCCGGTTGTGAAGAAAATTGACATAGGCGGCTCTCTTCCACCTTTCCCGGTAGACCCATAAGCCTGAAGAGAAAACCTTCCGACCGTCTTCCCGGACAAAACCAAGGCCCAGTTCTTCATCAAAGACTGGTTTAGGATAGCCGGTGTCATCATAAAATCCGGAAAGCGGAGTATGCTTCAACATCTCCTCATAGGCGTAGGTGATAAAATCCACATAACTGGGTACACATTTGATGTAAGAAATAATGTACAGATCCTTGTTTTCTCCATAAAATTTGTTCTGCCATTCCCACTCCCGAACAGATTTATTAGCCTCCCAGGTGTAACGGTCAATACCCCATTCTCCCCGGAAAACTCTCGTTTCCGGCCGGCCCTTGGGCGCAGTCCCCCAGTAGTGGTAACCTACCACCGCTTTGTTTCCGCCGGAGATAACCTTCTCCAGCCTTTGCCGACATTGCTCTCTCAATTCCGGAGTATCTCCGGGATGGAGGATATGGGTTCCGCCACCCCCGCAATTACCACTGCCGCCTACCTGGATTATGGTCAGCGGAGCATCTTCTGGATTGCCGCCGTCCTGGATGCCCCGGTAGCCGTCAATCATCGGTTTGGTCGGGCCAGCCTGAAAAGCAAACTCCAGTTCCCTCGGTTCCTTCAAGGTGTATTCTTTGTCTACTAAATTGAGATACAAAACTATTTGGTCATCCTCTCGGTAGGCCTCTACAGCCGGCGCATCGTCCCGAATTAACCAACCCTTATCACTATCGGCTGCATAACAGAAAGAAACCTCATAATCAGCCACCCAGAAAAGAGTAGCAAAGGTTGGCGAACAGCATACCGCTCGGGTATCCCTGGAACTATCGTATATCTTCCCCTGTTTTTCTGGCAGAATGGCTCCCTGGATACAGACTCCCTGGGTATCCCCTGCCGCGGAATAGAATTTAGTGTACCTGGCCTCTAGCGGAATTTTCGCCCGCAGCCTTTTCAAAGTTACTGACCCTTTTTCCGGTCCATATTTCACTCGGAAAAGAACAAAGCCATCGTATTCAGTAGTGCTTTCTATCTCTACTTTCAGATTGCCGCCTGTAAGCTGGGAGCATCCAGTCACCTTGGCTGGGTTGCGGCTGACAAAAGAAAAAGGAGTGGTAGTCTTCCAGCTAATCTGGCCTTGGGTTGTTTCCCCGACCAATACTACCGGAGCCTTCAGGTAGTTTTTCCCTTGAGTGACAAAGGTTTCCGGCAGCCCGTTGACTCCGAACTGATAACTTCTGCCCCAGGACTCTACAACCCGGTTAGACACTTTCAACGGAACAAAAGGAGCCGGTACTTGTTCTCCCACTCCCCGGTGATTAACCATCCACTCAAAAATCTTTTTCTCAAACCAATCATCATGCCTGGCAATCGTCTGGCCGCCTTTGGTACTTACTGTAACCAGTACTGAATACTCTCCCTCAGGCAAGTTTTTGGTTGACTGCCGCCAGACTCCTCGGCAATCAACAAATTCAGTGAGTTGCCCCTCCATTCTTGGTCTTTCTGCTTCTTTCCCCTTCTCCCAAACCTTTATGTGAGCGGTAATACCATCATCCAAAAATCCGCTCTTCTTTGCCCAGGCAGTGTAATCCACAATCACCGCCAGCCGTTCTAAGGATGGCAGAAACCTCGGGAAAACATAGACTAACGGCACTTCCCTGGCTGGACTTAGGATAAACCGATCCACAGGCAGGTTAACCCGTCGTTCCAGAAAAAAAAGCGGTTTTCCCTGATAATTAGCCTCCAAAGTGACCAGGTTGAAAGGCAAAAGCGGCTGATTTTTCCCCAAAATAACTTCGGTCACTTCTCCTGGTTTTGCCTTAACCATCTGAGTTTCCTTGCCCACCGCTATCGACTCGGCGCCTTTGGTCTGCTGTCCTCTGGCCTGCAAAGAGAGGGAAACCTCCTGTGGGCTCGTCGTTAAGTTAGCAATTTCCAGTTTCAACTGTAACCGGCTATCCAGCAGCGGATGGGGATTGACAATCCGGAGGGCTGGCGCCTGGCTATCAAAGAGAATGTCGCAGCCCACTCGAGCATCGTTTAGTCCGCCAGATCCGTTTAAAGCCGCCCAGTGATAACCAGAGTAGGTCCGGCACAAATTCATTCTCCACCTGGTTCCGTCTTCTGGGGCTGTCTTGACCATAGAAGAAAAAGGAATCCTTACCTCGCAGATCCAACGGGTACCATCTACGCTGTTAGCAATCTCCGCCCCACTTTCCCAGGAATTATGCGTTTCGGCGGAATTAGGAATGAACTTACAGTCCCAGAGAGTGCCCAGAGCATTTATGGCAAAATAAAACACCGGAAAGTCAAATTGTTCTATATCCTTTCCGGAGCCAGGAGCCAGCATAATCTCCAGACAGTCATCACCGATGATAGATAGATGGTCCCGCATAACACAGGAAGCCACGATGGTGTTGGTATTGGAAGCGAGGGAATCCATCGCGATGTAGATATTTTCCTTATCCCGGCAGACATAAAAAACTGGTTGTTCCAGCCTAACATTTCGGCTACCCACTGTCTCCACCAGGGTTAGGGCGGTAGCAAACTGCCATTCTCCCTCCGTTAATTTTCCATCAATTACTGGCGTTTTCCGGCAGGAAGGAATAACAAGAAACGGGTCGTTTGCGGTGAAACCAAAACTTGCCCCTATCACCAGAATTCCCACCATCAAACAGTGTTTTCCCATTACCTCCCTCCTGTTTCTCATTCCTTTTGTTGAGTCACAAGAAGTTCACTGACGTAAGAAGGATAAGCGGCAGAATCCCACCGTTCGTCGTTTTGAAAAACCTCATTGTTTCCTTCTACTCCCCGACCGATAATTAGCCAAGTAGGCACTCCCTGGCAGCCGGCTGGCCGGTTTACCTCAGATTCTAACGACCATTGTCGGCCATCAAGAGATGATAAATACTTGATTTTTCCTGGTTCCAGGGTTATTCTCAGCCAGAAGTCATACAGATTGTCATCAGTGACCATCATCTTCCTTGGAGCCAATTTAATAACCTTCTGGCCAATCCCTCGGATGACCAATTGCTCATTTCCACCGCTGAAACTGACATAATGCCCTTTGGACCAGTAAAGTTTTAATCCAGGATGCCACGCTGGGTCAGTACCGGTTGGGGTGACCTGAAACCTTGCCTGGACAGAGATGTTTTCCCCACTTTTCCCCAGGGACCTAGCCAAGTACTGATACTTGTAATGCTTGCCTTCAAAAGTCAGTTTTCCCTTTTGCGTTTTGATGGTTCCGGTTTGCTCAGGAGAAGAAAAAACCTGCCAGCTATTTTTCGCCGGGTCTACCTGAAAATCATCCTGGAGTAAGATTTCACCAGGGCAAGGTAACTGACTTTTTAGCGGTTCTAAGGAATCAGGGTTAAAATCTATCCTCACCCGGCCGAAGTAAATTGGAACGGAATTAGGACCAGGAGAAACATTCCTCCCTTCCTTCGGCCAGGCAGAAAAAGTTAAAAGAACTGTCTTCCCAGCAAACTGAACCAGAGAAATTTCCACTGGTTGCCATTCTTTGGTCTGGGTCACCTCTCCCTCCCAGATAAATTTTCCGTTAAGTTGGACCCCGGCAACCAGCGGAGGGAGATGTCGGCTTCCGGAAGTGCCAGGTTCATAGCCTAGGTCAAACTTCAAAACAGGTTTCCCGGTAGCCTCAAGGGAAATCCATTGTTCAAAAAATCCGCGGTACCGACCGGTTCCCAGCGAAACGCAAGGAAATTCTTTTCCAGCCAGAGTGTATTTTTTTCTTAAGACCGCCTTGTTATAGCACCAAACCTGGTCAGGAATACCATTAGCCAAGGTCTGTCCTTTAGCGGCGATAAAGTCGCTCCGGATTCTACCATCGGTTGGCTTTTGTTCCTTCCATAACAAAACTATTCCTCCAGGAACTATGGTTTTAATATTTACGCTTTGGCCAGGAGCCACCTTGCTAGAAATCTGACCAGTGCGATCAAGTATTTGGAGACACTCCTGGTGAAATAACAGGGACAAGGAAGCCTCTTTTTCTTTGCCATCAAGCGTCTTCAGGGTAACCACACTCCAGCCAGGAGTATGATGAAATTCAGTAATGGCTACTGCCTCACTGATCCGGATAATGTTAAAAGGACCAACCTGGCTGCTTTTCCCAGGAACAAGAGGATAAACTGCTTCAGGATTAAGTCCGATCACCTGTCCGTCCTGACTGGCTGGCCAGTCCTGAATATAACTAGGTTCAGACAGGGGGCTGCTGGTCACGCCGAAAAGCCTCACTAATCTTGGCTTAAAAGTTTTTCCAGTCAGCTCCACATATCCATCCCCGTAAGCCAGCTTGCGGTATTGAAACCATTTACCGTTTTTCCCGCGATAATATGCCAGGGCCTCTTTCTCCCATTCCCGAGGTAAATCATTAAATAATTCTTCTTCTGTGAAAAGCCTGATTCTGGCTATTGACCAGTCATCTTTCAGGTTCAATACTGGCAGTCCACCGACTAAAGCCGATTCATCCGGCTCAATACCAGCCTCTCTGGTCCAGGTGTAGCTACCCCACAAAGCGGTGCGCAACGGATGGTTGAGTTTGCTCTTAATCGTAGGATAAGCCCGGGGGAGAGTGAAGTGGCTGGACCCTTCCCAGGTATAGAAGGTATAAGGCACAGTCCACTGGCTCTGACATTCGCTCATAATGGCTAACTGGGGATGAGCCTTTCTCAACTCTTTCAGGGCAACGGCCTCCCCGTCTCGGTAAAGGAAACCATCCATCACCTTTTTCTCTTCAGAAAACATATAGCCGTGGTCAGCCCCGAGAATGTCAAAATAGGATCCATCTGCTCGGTGAAAGGCGCAGTAATTGCCGTAATTCCGCAGGAGATACTTTCTTACCGCCTGACTGCCAGGATGAAGTACCCATAGGCCTTCCATCTCTTCCATGGTTTTGTCTTTTGGCTGGTAATACCCGGTGGCTACTGGCTGAAAATGCTCATAGAATTTCTCCGGTAATCCATCATAGTCTGGAGTGAAGACATACCCTTCAGGCAGCCCATAGTTTTTATCCTTTATTTCCTGGTAACGTTTCTTTAAACCAGCCGGCGCGTTAACCAGTACCCAGGGGTAATAAGCCAACCAGCGAAAGCCATATTTCTTAATGGCGGAAACTACCGGTTCTTTCGGCCAGCCTAATTTAGTCATGTACCGATGGTCTCCAAAGGCAACAATGCCATTGCCGTTCCAGTAGAAAAGAAGGAGTTTGGCTGGGTCAAACTTTTCCGCCAGTTCCCTATAATACCGGTCTGCCTCTTCTGGCGAGGGCGAACCGTGGGCTTGGCCAGGAGCGCCGGTATGGACCGCATGAATTTTCCTTACCCAGGGACAATCGTTTTCCCACAACGGCTTGGCACCAGTTTGCTTTTCAAAGGCTTTCCGATAGTGTCTCGCTGCGGCCAGCCAGTCAGGGAAGAGACCGAACCGCCAGACTACCGAACCGGTTTCCTGAGAATTTTTCTCCCGGGGGTCCCTTTCAGTCGTCAGCCTCAAGGCGTCTTTTTCCGGTTCATGGTGAAGGGTTACATTGTTGCCGGCAAAGAAATCGTCAGACCAGATGAAGATAAAACCTTTCTGTCCTTCCAGGAGCGCCACTGGAGCGGCATAGAGATTATTTGCCCAGCGCACACTGTAATTGACCACTGGAGGATCTTGCCGGGTATATCTGGCTCCAGAACCAAGAATCACTGCCTCTGGCTTCAGGTTGGTCACGGCAAGAACTACGCTGTCTGGCCGGCTGGGTATTTCCTTTACTCTGATGACAGTCTTAACCAGGATTTCCTCACTCTCCGGGTCCACTGATATTCGGTATTCTGCCACATCCTCTGGTTGACCATTTATCAAATTGGTGTAAGTCAAAACACCCTGATTGGCCCTAGTCTGCTGGAAAAAGCAGATTGACTCCGGGCTAGGCCGAAGAAGTGGCTTTCTTCCTTCTATTTTTCCCAATTGTTCCCAGGGACTACCTTGGGAGAAAATTTCGCCGGTTAGCCGGCTTTTCAGAGAGGAAATAACACCGCCTTCTATCACCATCTCCAGATTTCTGGTTTTCACCCCGAGGCGGTTGGCTTCCTGCTGGAAGATAGGCTGGGAGAAAAGGGGGGAAGAGAGGAAAAGAAGAAACACAGCTGGAAAAGACAAGAAAAACCGAACACCTTTTATTGTCACACTTTTTCTCCTGGTTCTGGCAACACTCATTTTCCCTTGGGTTTACTCATACAACCAAGGGTATTTCCCAGCAACTGGCACCGGCACATTCTCCTTCTTAATCCACTCGCAGTGACCGTCAAGGAAAAGAATGTTTACTCCGCCTGAGTGCCTGAAAGACGGTCCGCCCATGTTTCCAGAGACTTCGTAGTTGTAGTAAATCCAGGGAGAGGAGGCATCGTTGACACCAGGGGTATAGTATTTGTCCATAATCAGGTAAAGAACATCTGGTTTTTTCACCCTGGCCATCTTTAATCCCTTGAAAACTGCGCCGTCAGTTGAGCGTACCCCAACTACCGAACCGATTCGCATATTATACCCATAGTGACCGTAACAGCGGTCACTGCCGGTGGGAATTCTCACCTCACTTGGACAGACAAAAATTGTATGTTTTCTCAAGCCGTAGGAAACTTCCCAGGCCTTCTTCTTGATATAACCACCTTCCACAATTATGTCAGTCCAGTTTCGGATATTCCCCGGTCCATAATAATACCCCTGGGGCAATACCAGGTCGTCCCAGTCAATGGCGTACATCTGAACGATGGTGGCAAATTGCTTCAGGTTGTTCAGACACGAAGTTTGCCTGGCTTTTTCTCTGGCTTTAGCCAGAGCCGGAAGAAGCATCGCTGCCAGAATCGCAATAATGGCTACCACTACCAAAAGCTCAATTAAAGTGAATCCCTTCCTTTTCATCCTACCCCCCCGTTTTCCAGTATGGAGGCAGCCAGCATTTGTCAACACCTCCATCCTACTTCCAGTAAATTCCCCACGGCAATAGCAGCCTCCAGATACCTTCCACATAATCTGCCTTTCTCGGCGGCACCTGACTCCGAGCCCACCATTCACAATGGCCATCAGCAAACATGATGTTGGTTCCTTCATTGTGCCGGTAACTAGTTCCGCCGTTAGGATCGTTCTCATCATTGTTGTATACCTTATAGGGCGCATTGATTCGGCTCAAAGAGACATCCATAATAAGAAAGGTCTGGCCAGGTTTCTTAATCCGGCTGGCTTTCAACCCTGGATAACTTACCCCAGTAGTTTCGTTTAAGCCAATAGCGGACCCAAGGTTATCATTGTATCCGTAATGCCCGAAATAAGCCGTTGAACCAGTTGGTTTTTTCCTCTCTGACGGACACCAGAAGATTTTTTCTCCCTGATAGGCTTCTGCCTTCACATATTTGGCATCCCTCAAAAGCCTCGTCCAGGGCCAGTGGTTGCCAGGTCCATAAACGCGGTAAGCCGGTAGTAGGTAGTCTTCATAGTCCTGGGAGTACATTACTGCGTACAATCCCAGTTGCTTTAGGTTCCCCAAGCAGACCGACTGCCTGGCTTTTTCTCTGGCTTTAGCCAGAGCCGGAAGAAGCATCGCTGCCAGAATCGCAATAATGGCTACCACTACCAAAAGCTCAATTAAAGTGAATCCTCTCTGTCCGCGTAAAGTGTTCTCCTCAGCCATAGTTCCTCCCAGTTTAGGCATATTTTAACATAATTGAAAATTTTGTCAATTTCTGGCAGGAGGTAGCTCAGCACTTATTTCTACATCCAGGTAGCCGTGACTGCTCTTGGTATTATTTAGTTTTATTGCGATAGTATTTTCTCCGGGCTTCAACACAGTAGCAGGCAGAATAACATACCGGTTCCAGTAGTTTGCCCAGTGAGAAAGCCTCTCTTCATCCACTAATTTCCCGTTCAAGTAAACGCAGGCCGACTTATCACTGGCCACCCGGAGCATTACCCGTCTGTCAGACGGTATTTCAACAAGGACAAAAGTTTTTCTCCAGTAAGAGGGAGTGGCTGACTGAAGTTTGGTCCCAACCGGGGCTTTAGCTGCCTGATTTCTCCGGTAACCAAAGACTGCCGGCAACTTCCCCTCATTCCAATTGTTTGGTTGATACTCCGGTTCAAACCATTTTTTTCCTGCGGCCTCCGCTGTCGGTTCGGTCTCCTGTTCCCAAAAGACCCAGCCAGGGCTGTGCCGGGGAAGAAGAACTTCTTCTTTCTCCCAGCTAATTACTGAGCTGCCGGGATATTCTGACCAATCCTGCCCAAACCATTTTGTTAGCTCCCCTTTGCTTTCTGGCCAAGTCCTGGCTTCCGGCTTCCCTTTGTTTTCCTTTACCCCTGGCTGAAAACGGTTGGGAATGGCGACTGTAACTTTGTCATAGCCTGTTACTGGTTGAAAATTGACTGAGGAAATAATGGTGCCTTCTAGCCGGTTTTGATACACTGACCAGAGAAGGAAAGAAAAATCAGGGGTTTCAACCAAGCCAGGGGCAGTGACATAACTAACACCTTTTTCCACTCCATAAGTAAACACATGAATGTGGCCAGAAAGTGATAGAATTACATTCCCGCATCTTTCTATCACCTGCCGGATCTGAGCCGCATTGGCCGGTGGTGCCCAGTCAGGAATGATTTTACCAGGATAAAGCGGAGCATGGGTTAACAGGATAATCGGAGTGTCTAGATAGGTGAGAGATAAACTGGCTAATCCTTCCAGGCTTTTTCTTTCAGCCAGTTCCACCATCCCGCTCCACCGGTGGGTATAGGTCTGAAATCCGGCAAAAACAAAACCATTAAAAGAGAACCAGAAGCCTGTCCCGCCATACTGAATAGGCATCACCTGTTCAATTCCAAAATCGTGGTTTCCCGGGACAACAAAAAAGGGAGATTTCAACCTGACCAGGAGAGAAAAAATTTCTGGCCAGGCTTCTTTCGCCTGGCCAGGATTCTCCAAAATGTCCCCAGTAATTAATACAAGATTGATGGATTCCTTATTCGTCCAGTCCACAAAACGAGTCAGGACCTCTGGCATCCGGTCAAACTTCCGGGTGGACTTAGCCGAGATATCTTTCCAGGGAGACTGCTGGAGATGTATAGAGTCAACAAAATGAATATCAGAAAGATGGACAAACCGGAAAAGGGGTTTCTCTGCCGAAAAGAGAAGGCTGGAGAGAAAAAGGAAACAGCCAGACAATACCTTAAGAAAACTCTTCATAAAAGCGGCATTTCAGACAAGAGGTTTTTCTCTCTCAGTTGATGAACTTCACCCAGGCCTGGTCGTTATACGGTACTCCCTGGACATGTCCGTCCACAAAAAGGATGTTGCAAACGCCAGGTTTACTCCACTCCATCCGGTTATGCTTGCAAGCAGAAGCGGGAATGGCACTCCAAAAACCTGGAGAAGACGGTCCATATTTTTCATAAGTGCCGGTATTACCAGTATCACCCACCATCACAGTCACTGAAGGGTATTTTATTTTCTGAAGTTTCTGGTGGGTAAGATATTGAATAACAAAACGCGTATTTGGACCATAGCTTTCCCGATAACCCCCCTCATAAAGCCACCCATCATCATTGGACCGGTCCCAGCCGTAATCAGTCGGGCAGATGAAGACTGATGGCGGCCTGGCCGGATTACCGGAAGCGCGAGTGTAGGCATCCTTGGGTAAATAGCCCATATTACACAGAGCATTCTTCCAGTGGTCCATCGGCGGATAATGCAAGGGAGAAAATCGTCATAGTCTCCAGTATACATGTACAGCGCCACTCCAATCTGTTTTAGGTTGTTCACACAGGTGCTCATCCTGGCCCTTTCCCTTGCTCGGCTTAAGGCTGGGAGCAAAAGCGCTCCTAAAATCGCAATAATCGCTATTACTACCAACAACTCTATCAACGTAAATCCCCTTCTTTCCATTTCGCACCCCTTTTACGTTTATTATACCTCAGATAAGAAATTCTCGCAAGTTGACCTCAGAGTTAGCCTCGGGTAAAAAGCACCCAAGAAAGCAGGGAGATTAATTGCCTAAGAAACCAAAGATTCTTCTGATTATCTTTGACTAACCTAACAGGCATATTCTTGGCTGTTACGGAGACCGATTGGGTCATACTCCCCATCCTGCCTCCTTAGCAGAAAAAGGAGTGGCCTTTGAAAGGGCTTACTGTAACTACCCTCTTTGTAGGCCAGCCCGGATGAGTTTTCTCACTGGCAAAATCCCTTTTTTTCTATCTGGGACAACTACTAGCTTTTAAACTCAGCCTGGCTTGGCCATTTCCCAGAAGGCCAACAGGTGAAAGAACCGGTGAGTTTTCTGGACCTTCCCCCTACCATAATTGAAATCTACCAGGCTCTGGTTCTACCAGCCACTGACAGAAGCAGTTTGGTGTCATTGTTCTGGAAAGAAAAAAGGTGAGTGTTGACTGAACTTTACTCCAGGGGTCTGAAAATCGGTTTGGCGATGATGGTGTGGGAAGGCAATTGGAAATGCGTTTGCTACCAGGGTGAACCAGGGAATTACTTGCTCTGAAGGAAGACCCGGCTGGTTGTTAGCTACTTCAATTTCCCGCTGCTCCGTTACTGAAATCGGCCACTGTCTTTTTTATCAGTTCCCCGGCCTCCAGGTCAAGAATAAATTCTAAAGCTAAGTTTTCTTCTAACCATACCCGGCCGAAACACCATCTTTCGTTAATCCAAGACAAACTGGCTCCTTTCTCCCGTGGTCTCTTAAATAAAGTTTTATCGGCTTGGTGCCGACCGGGCCCACCAGAAAAACAGAGGAGTAATAAGGTGGCTCTTTCTCTTTATTGTCAGGGAAGTAAACATAGTAAGCGGACTTATTTTCCGAATACTTCTTTTCTTTTTCCCCTGCGTAGATGGCTACCTGAGTAGTGAGAATTTGAACCTGAAGATGCTGGGTGAAAAGACCGGTGGTATCTTCCCGGTAGCGGACTGCAGGCTTTCTTGGGGTGGCAGCGCTGCTTACCAGGCTTACTAAGAAGATGAAAACTACTAGCTTTTTTCCCTCTTTCAAATCTTCCTCCCAAAGAATGATAAGGTCTTATTTTTTCATTGTCAAACCGCGCTATAAGTTTTTTCCTCTCCGAGAACCTTGACGAGGCTTAAAGACTGAGGCATACTTTGCCAGAGCGGTGGCCAAGGGAAAAATTTTGTCTTTGCCCGGATAAGAAGGAGAGAGATTTGCCGCCACCGATGGGGATAGGTGGACACCTTTACCGGGGAATGGGCAGCCCCCATGATGACCAGATTGGGGGAAACCTTTACTGGAACCGACTGGTAAATTATCTCCGTCCTTCCTGGGGATTGGTGCTGGTAGCCTTATTTCTTTCGTTGGTCATCACCGGACTCAGTTTGGTTCCTCCAAGGCTGATTGGTCTCATTATTGACAAAGCCATTGGAAGTAAAGACCTGGGTCGGCTGACTATTTTTAGTTTCCTATTACTGCTCAGCTATGGGGCAGAACATGGTCTGACTGGAGTAAAGGGGTGGTTACTGGGCCGGGTGGGGCAACAGGTCATTTTTGACCTATGGCAGGATGTCTATCATAACCTGCTGCGACTTTCTTTTAACTATTATGATGCAAACCAGACAGGTAATATTATGTCCCGGGTGACTTCTGACGTTGGGGCAGTTGAGAGAGTAATTGTGGATGGAGTAGACATGTTGGTGGTGGCTTCTCTGACCTTGATAGGCGTCACCGGCATGCTCTTTCATCTGAACTGGCGGTTAGCTCTCGTCAGCTTGATACCGATACCCTGCCTTTTATTCTTGGCCTGGTTGGCTACCGAAAGGATGCACCGAGTTTATCGGGAGGTCCGGCGGAAGATGGGGGAGGTCAGTGCTTTGCTCCAGGATAGCCTCTCTGGTATCAGGGAGATCAAAAGTTTTGTTAGAGAAGATTACCAACTGGAAAGGCTCTCTGTCCGGAGTATGGATTATCTTTCCAGCAACTTAGAAGCGATTAAACTCTGGTCTTTTTTTTCGCCGGTCATTATGACCTTGAGTTCGCTAGGTACTTTTCTGGTATTGTTTTTTGGGGGACGAATAGCCATCCTTAATGGTTCGCTCAGTCCGGGGCAAGTTATTTCCTTCTTGTTTTACGTTGGTCTTTTCTATCAGCCTATTCAGCGGCTAAACTGGTTTAATCACATGCTTCAGCATGCCCGGGCTTCCAGTGAACGTATCTTTGAGTTGATTGATGCGGCTCCCCAGATCAGAGAAAAACCGAAGCCAGTGGTGTTACCAGAACCGATTCGGGGAGAAGTGGTTTACCAGGAAGTCCACTTCTCTTACCAAGAAGGACAGGAGGTTCTTCACGGGGTCTCTTTTACCGCTTCTCCTGGGGAAATGGTGGCTTTGGTTGGCCCAACCGGCGCTGGTAAAAGTACCATTTTGAGGCTTCTACCGCGGTTCTATGAGGTTGATTTCGGCAATATTTTCATAGATGGGGTGGATATCAAAGAACTTTCCCTCAAACAGCTACGCCAGAACATCGGTATTGTTATGCAGGAGCCATTTCTTTTCAACGGTACTATCCTGGAAAACATCGCCTACGGCAAACCTGGGGCTACCATGGAAGAAATTATTCAGGCAGCAAGACTGGCCAATGCCCACCAGTTTATCACTACCTTTCCCGGTGGTTATGACCAGCAAATTGGGGAAAGAGGAATACGGCTTTCTGTTGGAGAAAAACAGCGGATTGCCATTGCCAGGGCAATTTTGAAGAACCCGCCGATTTTGATTTTGGATGAGGCTACATCCTCGGTGGACAATCAGACGGAAAAACTTATTCAGCAAGCCATTGAGCACCTGTTGAGAAGTCGCACTTCTTTTGTGATTGCCCACCGGCTTTCTACGGTGATGCATGCCCATAAAATTCTGGTGGTGGACAATGGAACTATCGTGGAATCCGGCACTCATGACCAGTTACTGGCTCGCCAGGGTCTGTACACGAAGTTGTACGAGAGTCAGTGGCGGGGAAGGGGTTTCATAGTAGCCCCAACGGGATTCGAACCCGTGTCTGATGGCTGAGAACCACCTGTCCTGGGCCTCTAGACGATGGGGCCTGAATGATAATTTTAGTTTTTTCTCTGAGTTTGGTCAACCGTCTTAGGTTTCTGGGGTAAGGTTAAAATTTCAGGTTTAGGATACCAACAAAAATGGCCGATTACTATGAAGTTATTGGGTGTCTCCACATCCATTTTCATCTGAATGATGGCCGTCAGGCCTTCCAACACCTCGGAGATGAAGCCAGTTACGCTGGCCTTGACTTCCTAATCACCACCAGCCACACTCCCAAAACCCATCGTCAGAAAAAAGAATGGGTTTTTCGGGAAAGCGGCTATTACGGAAGAACACTAATATTAGGGGCCGAGGAACTTG
>JAMWDF010000047.1 GCA_023818865.1 Candidatus Omnitrophota bacterium | reverse complement strand
GTAGGGAATAAAGAAAACCCGCCCACTACTCCGGATGCCACCACAACCTTACAGATTCCTACATACACAATAACGGCTAATGCTGGTTCTGGTGGCTCAATTTCTCCTTCAGGCCAGATTATTGTTAATGAGGGTCAGAACCAAACATTCAATATTGCTGCAAACCAGGGCTACCAAATTTCAGATGTTTTAGTTGATGGTGTTTCAGTCGGACCAGTTACAAGTTATACATTTTACAGTGTTACCTCAGACCATACCATTTCTGCCAGTTTTGTTGCTACCGGGCAACCTATTTTAAAGATAGAACCACAGCAGATTAATTTTGGTGAAAACGAAACAGAAAAAACATTTACAATTGAAAATACAGGTTCTGGCATTTTAAGCTGGCAGGTAGCGCAAATAAACTATCAAGAAGGAGAGAACTGGATTAGTTCTATTGTCCCCCAGGCAGGAAATACTGTAGAAACTACTGATGTTATTGTTACTGTTTCAAGGCAAAATCTAACCTTTGGCGCATATACTGCCAGTATCCAAATAAATTCTGATGGTGGGAATGGTTCTGTGGAAGTCGTTATGAACGTACCAAACACTCCACCTAGAAAACCAACTCCAATAACTCCAAATACGGATAATACTTCTTTCGCTCCATATTTAATTGCTTCTCCTTTCAGCGATCTTGATCAGAATGACACGCAAACTGCTTCTATGTGGGAAATTTATTTGAAGGACCAGGCAGAAGACGATACACCGATTTTAAGAAAGCAGGTAGAGAATCCTGATTCACGAATCAGGATTGAATGGGGAACTCTGAAGCCATTTACAGAATATAAATGGCGAGTAAAATACAGGGACACTTTTGGACCTGCCTGGTCTCCCTGGAGCGATTTCGCATTCTTTACTACCGAGAAATTGGACGCTGAGTTAGAAAATCAGGTACCGGATGAAACAAAATTGGCCATTTTAAGAGACAGGGTAAATGTTGACACAGGGATTAAGGAAATTATTCAAAATTCTACTGTGGGGGTTAAATCCAGCCTAGGAAAAGTTACTATGTTAAAGTCCATTGACCCGGCTATTCTGATAAATGAAGGAAGACCCGAGGAGATTCCTTTCGGCCTTTTCTCTTTTAGAATTGAAGATATACCTGAAAACCAGGATAAGGTAGAAGTTTATTTCTACCTTCCTGGTAACCGGCTGAACTATTTCTGGTTTAAGTATGACGAGATAGACGGCTGGCAAATGTATCCTTGTGAACTAACTTATATCCCAGAAATAAATTATACGGAAGCAAAAATCCAGTTGGTTGACGGGAAGGATGGTGATTTTGATGGGGTAAGAAATGCTGTTGTGGTTGATCCATCCGGCCCTGCTGTCACCCCAACCATGGGAGAGGTTAGCGGGGGTGGATGTTTTATTGCCACTGCTTGTTTTGGTGATTATAACCATCCAATAGTAAAAATTTTAAGAGAGTTCAGGGATAGATTCCTCCTTACAAATAGATTAGGGAGGATGTTTGTGAAATATTACTATGCTGTTGCCCCTAAATACTCGCAGCTGATTTCTCAGAACGAATTAAGTAAATGTATAGTTAGACTCTTACTTGTTCCTCTTTCAATGTTTGCTTATCTCTGCAACAAAGGACTAATATTGCTGATGTTCATCCTTGTTATTTCGCCCTATTTCCTATTTCAACTTAAGAAGGAACGTAATAACCAGAGGAACTCCGGATAGCCCAGAAAGACCAAGTTGGCTTACAGGGTCTTAAAATCTTGGGGGAAATATACAGCCCCGGCATTTATGAGGTTTCCTCAGGTGACAAAAGGCAATTCCGGAGAAAATTCTAATTGCTCACACCATAGATAAGCCAAAGCTGTGTTGCAAAAATATTTCAGGTAAAGTAAGATAAGAAAGCAGCAAGATATGTTGCTGCCTCATAAGTGGCCGTTAGCCTGACAAATTGAAGTTATTGAATGTTTTTTGGCTCTTTCTTCCGGAACATTGTGGCAGGGCCGGTTTGCAGCAAACCAGGGGAGGCTATACAACGGGCAGACGACTGCTTCAAAGGAATGAGTTGCCCAGGGCGTTTAAATCGGGGTAAGATTTTAGTGAAGCCACTGATGGAATGAAGATAAAGGTATTGACTCTTCCAACAGTTAACCGATATACCTCAGGCTTTAACCGGGGTGGAAAGGAGGAATAGATGACAAGCCAAGAACGGGTACTGGCAGCGCTAAACCATCAGATACCGGACCGGGTCCCCATTCAGGATAGTCTCTGGTCATCAACGGTAAAACTCTGGTATAAGGAAGGGCTCCCTGAAGATACTACTCCAGCTGATTTTTTTGGTTATGAAATGGTGGGCTTTAGCGCGGATATCACTCCTCGTTTCCCCGTGGTTACTCTGGAAAAAAACGAAGAATATATCATTACCACCACTCCCCAGGGGGGCAAGCGCCGCAACCACCTTGACTATTCTACTACTCCGGAAATCATTGACTGGCCAATAAAGTCTAAGGATGATTGGAAAGAGATAAAGAAGCGCTTGAAACCGGATTTCACCCGGGTAGACTGGGCCACAGGGCTTCAAAGAAATCTTCAGGCACGCCGAGAAGGAAAATTTACTTTCCTTTCTGCTGTCTGCGGTTATGACGGCCTTCAGACTTATCTCAAGAGTGAACAACTCCTCCTGGCGATGGTAGAAGACCCAGGCTGGATAAAAGAAATGGTGATGACTATAGCTGAACTGATCGTGGTTATGGCTGAGTTAATGATCACCAACGGTTTCTCCTTTGATGCTGGCTGGATTTATAATGACATGGGCTACCGAAATGGTCTGTTATTTTCTCCTGACACTTACCTGAAGACCCACTATGATGCTGATAGATTGCTTTATGCCTACTTTCACTCCAAGGGGATGAAAACCCTCCTTCATAGTTGTGGCAACGTCACCGAATTAGTTCCCATTCTGATTGATGCTGGACTGGACTGTCTGCAACCGCTGGAGGTCAAAGCAGGGATGAACCTGGTGGCTCTTAAGGAAAAATATGGGGATAAATTGGCTTTTATGGGCGGAATTGATGTCCGCCTGATGGCCGACCCTGATCCAGAAAAGATTGAACAAGAAATAAAAACCAAATTTGAGGTGGCTAAGAAAAACGGCGGCTACATCTATCACTCGGACCACTCTGTGCCCAAGAATGTCAGTTTTCAACAGTACTGCCGGGTAATAGAACTGGTCAAAAAGTATGGCCTGTATCCGGAATATCAGGAAAAACCCCAGCCAGAGATTCAGCCAGCCCCTCCTTTACCAGCCAAGCCGACCCCGGTTCCCTCAGGTAAATTCTCACTGTTTAAGAAAAAACCACCAAAGCAAAAACCAAAAGCACCTGAGACAGAAAAACCAGTGTCCTCTTCGCCTCCAGCAACGCCGACTACAAAATCTTTTTCCTTTTTCGGTAAGAAAAAAGAACCCAAATGAAAACTAGGCGAGCCAACCAGGCAGTGTTAGGGATTGATCTCGGAGGCACCTTTATAAAAGCCGGCTTGGTGACAGAAGATGGCCAGATAGTGGTAAAAGGACAGTGGCCAACCTTAGCTGAGCAGAAAAGACGAGAGGTGGTGTTAAGTCAGATGAAAACAGCGGTCAACCATCTCTTGGAACAGAAACCCGGGTTAAAACTTCTTGGCATCGGGATTGGTACGCCAGGTCTGGTAGATAACCAGGGAAAAGTTTACGAAGCACCCAATCTGCCTGGTTGGGACAATCTTCCTCTCCGTCAGATTTTTGAGAAAACCTACCATGTGCCGGTAGTGGTAGAAAATGACGTCAACAGCATTACCTGGGGAGAGTACCTCTTTGGCGCCGGACGAGGTAGCCGCACCATGATTTGCATAACCTTGGGAACAGGTCTGGGAGGAGGAGTAGTAGTCAAAGGCCAACTTCTTCGGGGAGCAGTCTTTTCTGCTGCAGAACTTGGTCATGTCACTATTGACTACCGCGGCCCAGTCTGTAACTGCGGCAACATTGGTTGTATTGAAAAACTGGTTAGCCGGGACGCCATCATAGAACGCGCAGTCAAGGCTATCCAATCTGGCCGGACTACCAGTTTAGTTCAACTTTCTGGAGGAGATATAAGTCAAATCACCCCGAAGATGATTTCCCAGGCCGCCCACCAAGGAGACGAACTCTCCTTAGAAATCTGGGAAGAGGTAGGCCGATGCCTCGGTTTTTTCTTCGTCGGGATGGTAAACATTTTTAATCCGGACCGGGTGGTAATTGGGGGAGGAATTGCTAAAGCCGGTAATCTTTTGTTTCAGCCCATCCGGACCATTGTCAAACGCCATGCAATGAAAAAACTTTCCGCTAAGCTTAAGATCGTCCGATCTGGATTGAAGGATAACACCGGGATTATTTCTGCGGCCGCTCTCATTTTCCAAAGCAGAATTTCTCTTTCTAAATATCACCAAACTTCATGAAAGTGGTTTTCTTTGGTAGTGACCATTTTGCTCTTCCCTGTTTGGAAAGCCTCATGAAACATTTTCAAGTACAGAGTGTGATCACCGCTCCGGACCGACCAGCCGGCCGGGGCTATAAACTCTCAGAAACTCCAGTGAAACAATATGCTCGGCAACATTCCCTGCCGGTCTTCCAGCCTGAATCTCTGGATGAAACCTTGATTCAAACTGTCTCGCGGCTTGACGCAGACTTTATCGTTCTGGTGGCTTACGGAAAAATTCTGCCAGAAAGATTGATCCGCTGCGCTCGCTTGGCTGCTCTTAACGTCCATCCTTCTCTCCTTCCCAGTTACCGCGGTGCGGCCCCAATGGAGTGGGCTCTCCTCAATGGAGAAAAAGAAACCGGAATTACCGTCATTTCTCTGGAAAGAAAACTTGACTCTGGCGGCATCCTTACCCAAAAGGTCGTTCCAGTAACCATTGAGGATGATATCTTTTCGCTTAGAACGAAATTGATGCAGATAGCCCCCCCTCTCCTTCTGGAAGCAATCCAAAAGGTCCTTTCAGGCGAAAGACCAAAGAGACAAGAAGGAAAAGTAAGTTATGCCCCTCGCTTGTCCAAAGCGCACGGAGAGATCAACTGGAACAACTCGGCCTGGCGAATCTATAACCAGATCAGAGCCCTGGCTGACTGGCCGGTAGCGTATACCTTTTTGCCTTTAACCAAAACCAGAAAGATTTTTAGAATCAAGAAAGCCTCCCTAATCAGTTTGTCCGGGACCCATGGCAAACCTGGAGAAGTTCTGGAAACAGAAAAAAATCTCATGGTCGCTTGCGGGGAGGGAATAATCTGCCCTGTTCTGGTTCAGCTGGAAGGCAAAAAGCTTTTACCCACCCTGGAATTCCTCAAAGGTATTCGGTTGCCTGCAGGTGTCATTCTTGGTAATAGTCTTTGAGGGAAATAACCAGCGGTGCTTTCCCGGTTAGAATTTGCCTTAGCGGGGAAATTAGTCTAAAATATTGATAGTCTGAGGGAATAACAGGAGCATCTTCAGAACACCGACGGGTCAAACCCAGGAAAAATTTCAAAGGACGATGCCAGATGGCGCTTATTGTTCAGAAATTCGGCGGAAGTTCACTATCTACAGTGGAGAAAATTAAGGCGGTGGCTAAACGGGTAGTCACCGTTAAAAGACAGGGACACCAGGTAATAGTGGTCGTTTCTGCTATGGGAAAGACCACCGATGAACTCATCGCGCTGGCTAAACAGGTCCATCACCAGCCCCCCGGACGGGAGCTTGACCTTCTTCTCTCTACTGGTGAGATGGTGTCAGTAGCGTTAGTTTCCATGGCGATTGAGGAGTTAAGTGAGGAAGCCGAAGGTTTCCCAGGATATTTTGCCGGTATCAGAACAGATACCCTTCATACTAAGGCACGGATTAAAAGAATTGAACCTATCCGGATTCAAAAAGAACTGGAGAAAGGGAAAATCGTGGTTGTGGCCGGGTTCCAGGGTCTGAGTCCTGAAGATGCAATTACTACCCTTGGCCGAGGGGGATCAGACCTGACAGCTATCGCCCTGGCCGCCATCCTCCAAGCTGACCGCTGCGAGATTTTTACTGATGTTCCCGGAGTTTTTACCGCTGACCCAAACCGCGTCCCCCAGGCCAAACTGATCCCGTTGCTTTCTTACGAAGAAATGCTGGAGATGGCTTCCACCGGAGCCAAGGTAATGCAGTCGCGAGCAGTGGAATTCGCCAAGAAATATCGGGTGCCATTCACCGTAAGGGCTACCTTTCAAGAAGGAGAGGGAACAATGGTAAAAGAACTAGATGTCCAAGAAGGAGCGGTTGTCTCCTCAGTCTCACTGGATGATAAACAGGCAAAGATCTCCGTTTTCCGGGTACCTGACCAACCTGGCGTAGCCGCCAGACTCTTCCAGGCTCTCGGCGCAGAAAACATCAATGTAGATATGATTGTTCAGAACGTAGGCCAGGATAATCGGGCTGATATCTCTTTCACAGTTAACCTGATTGACCTGGAAAAATCTCTCCAGATTGCCCGCGAAATAGCCACTGGTCTGGGAGCTGAAAGGGTCACCGCTGATGAGGACATTGCCAAGATATCCATCATCGGTATCGGCATGATGAACCACCCTGGTGTCGCTGGGAGAATGTTTCACGCTCTGGCAAGTGCCGGAATAAATATTGAGATGATCAGCACTTCAGAAATTAAAATATCCTGTGTGGTTCGCCGGAAACAAGCCGACAGGGCTATCCAGGCTGTTCACCGGGAATTTATTGAATCGCAAGAGAGGGAGCAATCAAGAACTGCCCCTGATAGAGAGGTCACGTAAGTTTTGCTGGTTGGCCAATGACTTCACTATTATCACCAAGGATAAGCCGTCCCTGATAGTGGCTGATATGCACCTCCCGACCAATCACGGAATCATGAAGGACAACCTGCTCCAGGATGGAACCCTCATCCACAATTACATTCTGAAGAACAGAGTCTCTCACCTGGACAGACTTACCTATAGAGACATAAGGGCCAATTTTTCCCCCACTTACCTTGACTTCCGGACCTAAATAAACCGGGGGAATAAATTCTACTCCTTGAATTTGCGGAACCCGCAGGCAATATTTTTCCAGGAAAAATCTATTAGTGGCCAACCAGGTTTCTACCCGGCCACAGTCAAACCACTTCTCCAGGTTAACTGCTCTTATCTTTTCTCCTTTTTTTACCATCAAAGCAATCGCATCGGTCAGTTGGTACTCATCCCGGGTCCGAATGTTCTCCCGGACCAGATGGTGAAGGCAATCAAAAAGTAGCTGGGTATTCTTCAAATGGTAAACACCAACAATGGCCTGTCGGGAAACAGGGTCGACCGGTTTTTCCACCAATCCCTTGATCCAGCCCTCGTTATCATTCACCACCACCCCGAAAGAACGTGGATCTTCCACCTCTTTAACTGCCAGCCAGCTATCCCCTGATTCTACTTCTCTCCGAAGGTTACCTTCAACCAGTGTATCACCAAGGAAAATAAGAGTTTCTCCCTTAGCCACTGGTTCGGCCTGAAGAATCGCATGTCCCAGGCCAAGAAACTCTTTCTGTTGCACAAAAATAACCTCTCCGGAAAAATTGTCTTTCACCGACAGGGCAATCTGAGAAGCCAGGTGGCCAACAATGAACACCACCCTGGTCGCCCCTATGGAACTAACTGTCTCCAGGACATAAGCAATCATCGGTCTACCTGCTAGCGGCAGAAGAGCTTTCGGGCGGCTGTAAGTAAACGGCCGCAACCTTGTTCCCAAACCAGCAGCTGGAATAATCGCAGTCAATTCACGCTTTCCCATAGAGAAAAGTTTACCATTTTTCCAAAGACGATGAAACTAACCAACCTTAAAATTACCGACTCAACCAGCCTCCGTCCACCACCAGCACCTGACCGTTTATATACTCTGCAGCTTCACTCGCCAAAAAGATAGCTGCCCCGATTAAATCTTCTGGCTTTCCCCAACGACCAGCTGGGATTCTCTCTCTGATAGCTCTTTCCCTTTCTGGGTCCGCTTTTAGCGCCGCGCACATATCAGTGTCAAAATACCCTGGGGCAATAGCGTTTACATTAATTCCTTTGTGAGCCCATTCATTGGCTAACGCCCTGGTAAGCCCAAGGACACCATGTTTAGCTGCCGCATAGGCAACCACTGTCCAGCCACCCTGAAAACTTAATAAAGAAGCAATATTGATAATCTTGCCTTTCTTCTGGTTAATCATCACCCTGGCGGCCTGCTGGGAAAGTTCAAAGACCGCCGTTAGCATTACTGAGAGCAGCCGGTCCCATTCCTTCAAAGGAAAGTCAATCGCTGCATGGCGGTACTGGATACCAGCGCAGTTAACCAAGATATCCAGTTTCCCATATTGTTCCACTACCTTGGGGATCAACCCTTGCCTTTCTTCTCGGTGCTCAAGATCCGCCTGGAGATAAAGCAGTCTCGCCCCAGTCGGAGAAATTCTTTCTGCCAGTTCCTTACAATCATTGGCTCGGCCAACAACAGCCAAATGCGCTCCGGCTTTAGCAAAACCCGTGGCAATCGCCAAGCCTAAACCCCTGCGCCCGCCTGTAATAAGAGCTACTTTCCCCTTCAGTGAAAACATTGAGAGACTTTCCTTTTCCGTCTCCATAGTTCCCCCGGTTAAACCTTAATTATCTTCCAGGGCAATACCGGCTCCTCTTGTTGCTGACAATACTTATTCAGATTGAGACCGCTTTCCTTAAAAGACTCCTGCCAGTAAGAAAAATTAAAGTGCTCTGACCAGTTTTCCAGCCTTGCCCCTTTTCTCCAGGCTTGAAAAATTACCTCGCTTAAGGCCGCATCTCCCCTTCCCAAAAAGGTTTCCACCACACTCATCTCATAGGGATGGAAAGAAAGTTTTACCCGAGGCAGCCTCCCCAGCCGGCCTCTCAACTTAGCCACCTTGGCTTCAAACTCTTGCCGCGAACATAAGTTTTCTCTCTCCAGCGGTGTGTGACACTTGGGGATAAAAGTGTTGAAAGAGGCGTGAATCGCCAGGATTCTTGAAAGCTCTCCGGTCAGCCGGATGATTTCCTCAACATCTTTTTCTGTTTCTCCTGGTAAACCCAGCATGTAGTAAAGTTTAATCTGCCTCCAGCCTGTCTCCTTTGCTTTCTTGGCAAGCCCAATTGTCTCCTCATCAGTGATGGTTTTACCAAGAATTTGACGCAACCGCTGACTACTTTCCGGAGCAAAGGTTAATCCAGTCTTTCTGATCTCTTTAATCTGGGCGGCTAATTGAAAGGAAAAGGTATCGGCTCTCAAAGAGGGGAATGACAGCGCGACCCGGCGAGGGGAAAATTCTTCCATCAATTTCTCCACTATCTTGCTAATTTCAGGATGGTCGCCAGAGGAAAAAGAAAGAAGGGAAATTTCCTCGCACCCAGACCAGCGATAAGCCTGGCGAGCTATTTCTAAAATTCTTTCTGGGGAGCGGAACCTCACCGGCTTCCAGCAATAACTGGCGGCACAAAAACGGCATCTTCTGGGACACCCGCGCATAATCTCAACTGTGATGCGGTCATGAACAACCTCGGTCAGGGGTACCAACCATCGGACCGGAAAGTAACAGTTTTCAAAATCAGCTATGACTCGCCTTTTGACCGGAAAAACACTTATCCCTGGGACATAGACTCCGGCCATTTTGGCAAGTGCTTCCAGTTTATCTTGCTTGGAGCAACCTTTCATAAACTTCAGTGTCTGGACAATCTCCTGAATCACCTCTTCCCCTTCCCCAATGACAAACGCATCCACGAACGCACTCAGGGGCAAAGGGTTCACCGCACAGCTTCCCCCCACAATTACCAGTGGCATTTTCTCTTCTCGCTCATTTGCTTTTAGGGGTATCTTCGCCAAATGAAGTAAATTTAGCAGACTGGTATAGTTCAATTCCGACGAGAGACTGAAAGCCACCACATCAAAGCTGGCTAATGGCTCCTTTGACTCCAGAGCAAACAAAGGCCAACCCTCCTTCTTTAAAACAAATTCCAGATCCTCATCTGGCGCGAAAAATCGTTGACAGGAAACACCTGGCATCTCATTAAGCAGTCCATACAATATCCGTATCCCCAGAGAAGACATGCCCACTTCGTAAAGATCAGGATACCCTAAGGCAATCCGGAAAAAGGTTGACTTTTCTGGAGGAATAATCGCATTAATCTCTCGTCCGGTATACCGGGCAGGATTTGTCACTCGCCTGAGAGTCTGCTCCAGACTGGATTTTCCCATTTTCCCCTGGTCAAAACATGACAGAATTTTCAGCGATATTCGCTAAAATACCCACGGAAAGCAAAGCCACAATCATGAACGAACCGCCGTAACTGATAAAGGGCAGCGGAATACCAGCTACTGGGAAAAGGCCCAGGGTCATACTGATGTTGATGACCGTCTGGAGAAAAAAAATCCCAAAGATGCCACTGGCGACCAACCTAGCAAATTCATCCCGGGTAGAAGCAATGATGGAAAGAATTTCTCGGAGGAACAGGTAGACTAAACCCAAGAATATGGCTACCCCTATAAAGCCAAATTCTTCAGCCAGCAAACAGAAAATAAAATCAGTGTGATACTCAGGAAGAAAAGCCAGCTTGGTTTGGGTACCATGAAGATATCCCTTACCAATCAACCCGCCGGAACCTATAGTAATTTTGGACTGAAGCAGGTTGTAACCCCGGCCCAGCGGGTCCCGTTGCGGCCAGAGAAAGGTTAAAATCCTTTCTTTTTGATAGGGCTCCATGGTTATCCACAGCAAAGGGCTACTTACCAAAACAGTAATAAACACAGCCAGCAGCCGACGGAGACTTAGTCCCGCTTGAAACATAATCACCAAACAGATCAGGACCAGAATCATCGCTGTCCCCAAATTAGGCTGTTTGAAGATAAGAGCTGCAGGAAAACCGGCCAGAAAAAGGCTCCCGATGAAAACCGCAATCCGGTTAATATCATTTTCTGCCAGGTAGGCAGCTATAGTTAGAACCAAGACTACTTTACCAAACTCCGCTGGCTGAAAATTAAATGGTCCAATCCGAATCCAGCGGGAGGCTCTCCCATGTCCCAGGGATAGGACAAGCACCAGCAGAACAATAGTTACCGGATAAAGCAACCAGACCAGGCGCCTGAAATTTCTATAGGGAAACCTTCTGGCTCCCACTAAGGCTCCAGTGCCCAGTGTAATCCAGAGCAGTTGCTGCCAGAAAAAGACCCCTCCGCCTTTAAAAATCCCCGCCACCGGCCGGGTGAAAATACCTTTGGAAGCACTGAAAAGTAGAATAAGGCCAATAGCCACCAGCCCGTAGGCCAATCCCAACAGCCTTCTGGCTGGAGATGATTCAGAAATTTTCATTCTCTTCCTCCGGACTGAGACTGCTCTCGCCGTTTCCTCTTTCTTCTAGCGGAAGCAGCATTTTCTTCAGGATAGAACCGGCAATTCTAGCAGCTTGTTTTGAGGCTCCCCGGTCCAGAAAAACCACCAGAGCGATATTTGGATTTTCCGCAGGGGCATAACAGGCAAAAGCCCCGTGAGTAGAAAAACCTGTCTCTTCTGTGCCTCGCTGGGCAGTCCCGGTTTTACCCGCTACCGCTATTCCAGGAACTGAGGCTGCACCTCCGGTGCCAAACGCGACCACATTTTTCAGTCCCCGCTTCAAAATCTCCATGGTCTCCCCAGTAACGTAGGCCGTTCTCAACAAGGAAGGAGTGACATCCCGGATTATCTTCCCATTGCCCGAGACTACCTTCCGAGCCAGATACGGTTTCCAGATATTCCCGCCGTTAGCCACGGTAGAGAGCAAAGAAAGAAGTTGAATCGGAGTGGTCAATAGCGCGCCCTGGCCAATAGCGATATTAAGCGGACCGCCTGACTGTGCTGTCTCTGGAACCAGCCCACTTTTTTCCCCTGGCAGATCAATACCAGTTGGTTGACCCAAATGAAAAAGCCGGGCATAATCTAAAATCTTACTCACTCCGGTTTTCATCCCCACAGTGCCAAAGAAAATATTGCAGGAAAAGGGAAGAGCAAGGTTGATATCTACCCAGCCATGGCCTTCTTCTTTCCAGCAGCGGAAAATTACATCGCCCACAGTCATCTCCCCCTGACATTCAATTCGGTCATGCTCTTCAATCGTCATCGTTTCTAAGGCCGCAACTTCAGTAATAATCTTGAAAACTGACCCAGGAGGATATTGTCCTTGGATCGCCCGGTTGAGAAACGGTTTTCCTGGCTTAAACAATGATTTTCCTGGATCTTCTGGGTCAAAGGCTGGATAATTTACCAGGGCTAGAACCTGACCGTTTCTTGGGTCCATAGCCACTACACAACCTTCATTTTCCCCTAAACTTTCTGCGGCGGCCTTCTGGAAACTCAAATCAATTGTTAGGTAGAGGTCATCACCCGGTTGCATTTCTTTTTCTCCCAGAATTCTCCGGTGATGCCCCAGGGCATCCACCTCTACCAGAATACCCCCAGGCACACCTCTTAAGATGTCGTCGTAGTATCGTTCCAGACCATCCTGCCCGATCACATCACCGGCTTTCAGCCCCCGGTCTTTCCATCTCTCTAGCTGTTCTTCGGAGACTTCTCCCAGATGTCCAATCAGATGGGCCGCCGCTGGACCAAGAACATATCGCCGCTTTATACCAGTCTGAACAAAGATCCCTGGCAACTGAAAGGCATTCTCGGAAATAGAGGCAACTTCTTCCGGAGTCAAAGCCTTTTTGAGAACAATACGGTCAAAAGGATTCCGGTATTGACGGGTGAAGATTTTTTTTAAATTAGATTCTTCCAGCGACACATAGCGGGCAACCAGGGCTGCTTCTTCTGCCGGGTGTTTCAGGTCATAGGGAACAAAAACCAGGTCAAAGCAGGGTTCATCCTCTGCCAGGACCCGGCCGTTACGGTCAAAAATTTTTCCACGAGGGATGCCAATTTCAATCGTACGAATGGACTGTTTCTTAGAAAGGGCTGAATAGTACGGAAAACGAATAATCTGTAAGTACAAACTCCTCAATAGCAATACTCCCAGGCTGATTTTAACCAGGTTTACCAGTAACTTTTCCTGGTCCATAACCCCATCCTTTCAACCTGGAAAATGACTGTCACTCCCAGAGCACCAATTCCGGAGAAAATTAGGGAGAACCTGAGCATCTGTCCCCCTTCCCATACCAGTCCGTACTCTGGGTTCACTATCAGACCGGCGCTATAAAAAATACCAAAGACTACCGTGGCCAGCACCTTTTCCCTAAGGCTACCTTGTGGGAAATAGCAGTTAAGGTAGGCAATGATACTCAGCAAAAGGCCGTTCCAACCAATCACTCCCCTGACCAGTAGGTCATAGAATAAACCAAGCAAAAAACCCATGAAAATACTGGCCACCTCCAGTTTTCCCCAGCCCAAAAATAAAATCCATAGAAAAAAGCAAATCGGTCCGGCCAGTTTCCATTTTAGAACTGCACTTAGCAGAACCTGAAGACTTACAATAACCAATAGCCATTCTCCGAACCTTCTACCGTCCAATGAAGACCTCCTCTAACTGGGCAAAACCAGCTTCAGGTCTTATCCAGGCTGTCAGAAAATACTGGTTTTTTTCTGAGGTTAGACGAAATACTCGCCCCACCGTGAGACCTTTAGGATAGAACTCACTTAAACCAGAAGTGACTACGAGATCCCCAGGTTTCGCCTGGCTATCCCGCGGCAGGTAACGCACCAGAAGGTAAGGGAGAGAAATCCCTTCCAGGATACCTATTTCCCGGCTACTCTGGAGCATAACACTTATTTTAGTGCTGGGATGGAAAATAGTAAAAACAGTAGCAGTTGTCTCAGTTACATCTATTACTCGGCCAATCAGTCGCCCCTCCGGAGAAATTACCACCATGTTCTCTCTGATTCCATCCAGACTACCTTTATTAACAGTGATCTGACCGGGCCAAACAGCCGGCTGAATCTTGATTACCTCGGCAGCCCCAAGAAAAGAGAAAGGGAAGGTATTTTTTTCTTGAAGACGCAACAGCCGCCGGAGCCGTTGGTTTTCTCTGAATAATTCTTCGTAGTTGTAGCGGATCTCTGACGGTCTCACTCTTTTGGAAGAAATCAACTTTGCTTTCCACCCTACTTTCAGCAAGCTTAAACCCGTCAGTAAACACAAAAGAAAAGCCAGCTCGCGCCGAAAACGCCAAATCATGATTTCCTGTTATAGAGTTATCAGTTTACTTTCGGTTGCGGATAATTGTGGGAAACAAATCACGGAAAACTTCCTTTAACCAGTCACTCCTTCGGAAAAAGACGGAGGTAGCGATCTTCTTCCAACATCTTGCCGGTACCTCTCACCACAGAAGTCAGAGGGTCTTCAGCCACCCTCACCGGCAGTTTCGTTTCCTGAGAAATCAATTTGTCTAGGCCCCGAAGCTGAGCGCCGCCACCGGCTAGGACCACCCCCCGCTCAATCAAATCGCTGGATAATTCCGGAGGAGTTTCTTCCAGGATATCTCTTACCGCATTCACAATCGCGCTCAAAGTTTCGTGCAAAGCCTCCCGAATTTCCTCTGAATTGATCCGGACCATCCTCGGCAGACCTTCCACCAAATCCCGGCCATTTACTTCCACGGTCAGTTCCTCTTCCAGGGGATAGGCCGAGCCAATCTCTATCTTAATCTCCTCCGCGGTTCGTTCTCCGATTAAGAGATTGTATTTCTTCTTCAGGTAATCAATAATGGCTTCATCCATTTCGTTACCGGCTACCCGTAAACTTTTGGTT
This sequence comes from Candidatus Omnitrophota bacterium, assembly GCA_023818865.1. GTDB lineage: Bacteria > Ratteibacteria > UBA8468 > B48-G9 > DSTR01 > JAMWDF01. The sequence continues at coordinate 191 of JAMWDF010000047.1, read as the reverse complement.
AGAACAATCCCTCCCAGGGAAATGACTGCCATCTCTGTGGTACCTCCACCGATCTCAATAAAGAACCTCCCACACCGATCACCTACCCGCCACCCACACCGATGCCCGCCCTCGCCTCTTGGACGCAGACCCTACAGACGATTGCCGCAAAGCCGCTGGAATACTGTGAGGACTTCCCCATCATCGCCCGC
>JAMWDF010000046.1 GCA_023818865.1 Candidatus Omnitrophota bacterium | reverse complement strand
GTGCTTGGTTTGATATTCTTAAGATACGTTTCTTTTGCCTTTGAAGAAAGGAAGAAAGAATTAAGAGAAAGGCTTGCTAACAAGGTCTGTGAGGATTTTATACCCGATCGCGACATCAGGGAAAGGGCATTTGAAGACAAAGACAGGTATCTTTCGCAGGGCATTTTATATCTGCCAGAGAAAGCCAGATGGGATTATATAGTTAAGAATGCGAATCAGCCAAACATAGGCGAAATTCTTGATAAAGCAATAGAAGAGATTGAAGAAGAATATCCAAGGCAATTAAAAGATGTAATTCCAAAGATATATACGAGCATAAATCTTGATTCTTTTGACCTCGCTTATCTGATAAATAATTTTACCAAAATAGATTTTGGGTATGAACATAAGGGAAAAGATATATTTGGCAGGATTTACGAGTATTTTTTAGGAAAATTTGCGGAAGCAGAGGGTAAAAAAGGCGGTGAGTTTTATACTCCTCGCTCATTAACTGCTCTTATAACAGCTATCCTGGATGTAAAAGGTGGAAGAATCTTTGACCCTGCCTGTGGAAGTGGCGGATTCTTTGTTTCTGCTCTTGAAAAAATGGAAAGAGAAGGTATTGATAAAAGTTCTCTTGCTATATATGGACAAGAATCAAAAGAGATGCCCTGGAAGATATGCAAGATGAATCTTGTTTTGAGAGGTGCTGAGGGCGATATAAGAATGGGTGATTCTTATCATGATGATAAATTCTTTGATTTAAGGGCAGATTATGTTGTTTCAAATCCACCTTTTAATGATAGTGGCTGGGGGGCTAAAAGGATAACTCACGATGACCCAAGATTTAGATATGGTTTACCACCCGACAATAACGGCAATTATGCCTGGATACAACATTATATCTATCATCTTGCGCCCAATGGAAAGGCAGGTTTTGTTATGGCAAACGGTGCCCTATCAGGGGGAAATCAGGAAGGAGAGATTAGAAAAAAGATAATTGAAGATGATTTAGTCTGGGGAATTGTAGCCTGCCCACCTAAACTATTTTACAATGTATCTTTGCCTGTTTCTTTATGGTTTTTGAGAAAATCAAGACCGTTCCCTATGAAAGGCAAGGTTTTATTTATATATGCCAAGAAATTATTCAAGCAGATTTCAAGAAGACAGGTTGTTTTTACTGAGGAACACATAGGAAAGATTGTGGAAAAATTTAGGCTGTTTGAAGAAGGAGAGTCAGAAGAAAAAATCAATGAGATTGGTTTTGCAAAGGTTGCAGATTTAAAAGAGATTGAAAAGAATGGATTTGTTTTAACTCCTGGAAGATATGTAGGGATAAAACTTGAGGAAGATGAAACCCCATTTGAAGAAAAGATGAAAAGTTATTCTGCGGAATTGTCAAAGTTGCTTAAAGAAGAGAAGGAGCTTACGAAAAAGGTAAAGGAAGTTTTTAAGGCATTGAAGTTTGAGGTATAAAATGCTCAAATTCCGCTGGGGGACAGAATTTAAGGAGACAGAGATAGGAGAGATACCAAGGGAGTGGGAGGGAAATGTTCTTAATTATGCAGTTAGAAGTTTAGAAAGCGGAAATAGACCAAAAGGCGGTTCATTAAAACATGATCCCAATGGAGTTTTGAGTATAGGAGGCGAAAATATCACTTGGCATGGTGATTTAGTATTAGACAATTGCTTAAGATTTAATGAAGATTTTTATGATTCTTTAAACAGAGGCAAAATTGAAAAAGAAGACATTCTACTTGTAAAAGACGGTGCAACTATTGGAAAATTAGCATTTATTAAAGATATTCCTGAAGGTAAAGCCATGGTAAATGAGCATGTGTACATAGTTCGAACTGACAAAGTGAAATATAACCCAAGATATTTATTTTATTATTTATTTTCGGAAGCAGGACAAGTGTTAATAGAAAGTGCTATTGGAGGTAGTGCTCAAGGTGGAATTAATAAAGAAATCTTGAAGATTATAAAAATTCCATTAACAGATGTTCCCGAACAATCCCGCATTGCAGCTGTTTTATCCTGGTTTGATGATTTGATAGAAAACAAGAAAAGGCAAAACGAGATTTTAGAAAAAACAGCAATGGCGATTTTTAAAAACTGGTTTATTAACTTTGAACCATTTAAGAATGAAGAGTTTGTGGAGAGCGAGTTAGGAAGGATACCGAAGGGGTGAGAGGATAGTAGCTTAAAGGAATTGACGAAAGATATAATTTCTGGAAGAAGAAAATATTTATTGGGAGCGAAGATGGGAAAAATCCCCTTATGGGGTGCAAATGGAGTTCTAGGATATATGCAATACAAGAATTATGCAGCAGAGCTTCTTGCGAAGATAATCAGGGACCAGCTCATAGTGAAAATGAGAAAGAACCCTTTCAGATACCGTTCTCTATACGAGATGTTAAAAAGCATAATAGACAAGTACAACATTAAGATTTTGGATACATTAGAGATTATAGAGCAGTTGATAAAACTTGCCAAAGACATTAAACAATCAGTAGGAGAGGGTAAAAAACTTAATTTAAGCGAAGAGGAACTCGCTTTTTATGATCTACTCTCTTCAAAACAGAAACTCTTTGAAAATTACGAGGAAATAGAAAAAGTGGCAAGAGAAATCGTTAAAGAAATGGGCTATTACGTAAGGGTTGCTGATTGGAACAAGAAAGAGTATTTGAAAGCAAGAATTAGAACTGCCTTTAAAAATGTGCTGATAAGAATGATTGCTGGAAGAATGCGGTACGAAGAGGTAGATGAACTTTCCAAGGAAATAATGAATTATGCTGAAGAGATTTATGTGACAGTCTAATCATTTCTTTATTGCCAGGGTGTTATCCAGAAACTCTGCCCATCTCTTGGAGGTACTTTAGATTGCACCGTCCCTCAGTATCATAAGCCTGCACTTTGGTGTTTCTTGAATGTCTGCTTTAGAAAATTTTAGGCCTTCTTGGCTATTACTCAATTGGTTAAAGTGAAAAGAGGGGGAATTTATAGGAGGGTCTTAACCGCCCTCCCATTTCTCCAGGTTGGCTGACTGAATTTCGCGGAGAAAAAGGGGCTGGTTAAGAGGAACTCCTTTCTTTGTCTCCTGCGGATAACAGGTAAGGTAAAGGTCCTCTCTGGTTCTAGTCACGGCCAGATAGAAAAGGCGACGTTCTTCCTCCAAGAGGGCGGGGTCCTGGGTGGCGGAGCGGTCGGGAAAGTAAGGAGAACAAAGCCCGATGAGAAAGACAACCAGCCAGTGTCTTCCCCGGGAGCCGTGGATAGAAGAAAGAGTGACCCGTCCGGGAAAGGCATCAGCCTCAACCACAGCAAAATCTTCCAGTCCCAGCCAGGCCAAAAAATCAGCCCAAGATTCAAAACAAGATAATGTTGTTCTTGTCAATTCAATAAACTCCTCGGAAAACCAGCCGCTACACCAATTCGCCGGAAAGTTACCCTGCCTGGACTGTTCAAGAATAAAACTGAAATTTTCCCCAGGACTGCTGGTTGGTTTCAGATTTTCAAATACCTTAAGCAGATTGTCCACTGCTTCTTTCCTCCGCCTGGACCAAGGGTATGTTTTCAGCCTTTGACTTGTTTCTGACCAGTCGCCTGTTGTTTGAACCAGTTCCAGTATTTTTTTTCTGGTAGCCGGACCAATGCCTGGTCTGAGAGACAAAATTCGTCTCCAGGCAAGCTCATTTTTCGGATTCAACCTCACCAGGAGAAAAGAACCTAAGTCTTTGAGCCGGCTGGTCAACGGCAAGAGTGTTTCTCCCGAGACATAATAAGGAATTTTTTCCCGGGAAAGCTCTATTTCCAGTTCTGCCACTTGGACCCGGGAGCGAAACAATACCGCTATTTCTTCCGGATCTACTCCTGCCTGAAGAAGTTGAATGATGCGCCGGCAGACAAATTCCGCCTCCTCCTTAAAGCCAGAGCATTTCACTAAGACCGGCTTAACTCCGTTTTTCCTCTGACTGATGATTTCCCGGGGGAACTGGAAGGAATTGTAAGAAAGAATAGTGCTGGACAGAGAAAGAATCTCTGGCGTCGCGGTAAAATTGACTTTGAGAAAATATACCCGGGCTCCAGGATAAATTCGGGGAAACTCCAGAAGATGGTTAAGCGAAGAACCCTCTTTGGAATCAACCATTTGAGCGTCGTCGGCCATCGCCAGAAGATTCTTATGGACCCGACTCATCTGATAAAGAATCTGGCTCTGCAGCCGGGTAATATTCTGGTAGTCGTCAACCAGAATATAGCGGAAAGCTGAACTCATCTGATAGCCAAATTCTTCGTTCCGAACAGCCCGGTACCAATCCAGGAGCACATCATTTTTATCTATGAGTTTCCAGACTTTTTTCTTGTTGCAGTACTCCCGGTAAACTCTCTCCAGACTGGGAAGAGATGAACTCAAATGAGGGTAATGAAGGTTGACAATGTCCCGCAATTTCTCTTGACTATTAACACTTCTGGTAAAGACTTCCAGCAAAACTTTGCTGTCAGGAAGGTGCTCTCTAGAAAGGAGTTCACCACAGACCTGCCCAAGCAGAGAAAGCGCCTCATCTTCATCCAGAAGAGTGTAATTTTCTCTCTGGCGGAAACGTCTTACGATTTCTAGGCCAGTCTGATAAAAGGTCCCAGCCAAAATGGCAGGGAAAAAACCGATAATTTTAGCTACCCGTTGAACCATACCTTTGGCCAGAAGACTGCTGGAACTTACCAAAAGGATAGTTTCAGCCGGCACTCCCACGGAAAGAAGATAAGCCACCCGATGAATGAGAACCTCTGTCTTTCCGCAACCAGCTGCCCCCAGCACCAGCCAGAATCCAGCTCCCTCCCGGACAACTTTCTCTTGCCGAGGATGGAGGACAAGTGGGGATTCTACCGCTGAGAGACTTCCCAGGCTCATCTCTGACTTCCCATGGTCAAATAGAGGACTGCCATCCGGACAGCAATTCCGTTGGTAACCTGCTCTAAAATAAGAGAGTTAGACTTTTCCGCCAGGCAGGATCTGATTTCTACTCCCCGGTTCATTGGTCCCGGGTGCATCAGAAAGAAGGGCTTGTTCATCCCCTGGTAATGCCTTTCTTCTAATCCGAACAAACGGGAGTATTCCTGGAGGGAAGGCAGGTAGTTCTCGCGCTGTCTCTCTTTCTGTAACCGAAGAAGGTAAATGATATCAGCCTGGCGAATGGCTTCTTCCAACCGGTAAGTCACCTCGCAACCCATCTCTTCAATTCCCAAAGGAACCAAAGGTGGGGGACCACAAACTATCACTCTGACGCCCATCTTACTAAAACCCCAGATGTTGGACCTAGCCACCCGACTGTGTCGGATGTCTCCGATGATCGCCACCGATAATCCCTTTAAGTGGCCAAACCGCTCCTGGACCGTAAACAGGTCTAACAAAGCCTGGGTTGGATGCTCATGGCAACCGTCACCGGCATTAATTACTGCTGCCTTAACACTTCGGGCAATCAGCCAGGGCGCGCCAGAGACCGAGTGGCGAACAATAAAACAGTCTACTTTCATCGCTTCAATATTCCTGGCCGTATCAACAATGGTTTCCCCTTTGGAGACACTGGAGGTGCTGACTTCAAAACTAAGAACGTCCGCGGAAAGACGTTTAGCGGCCAGTTCAAAAGAAGTCTTCGTTCGGGTGCTAGGCTCAAAGAACAAGTTGACTACCGTCCGACCGCGCAAGGCTGGCACTTTTTTTATCTGTCGAGTGCTGACTTCCTTGAAAGATTTGGCTGTTTGGAGAATCAGGCTGATTTCCTCTGAGGATAATTCTTCAAGCCCTAGCAGGTCTTTCCTTTTCCAGGTCATGGCTGATTCTCTTTATCTCTTGCCCTAAGGTTTGGGCTCAATCAGGAGCACTTCTTCGGCACCGTCAATCTCTTGAAGGTGAACTTCCACCATCTGCTTCTTAGTTGTCTTCACCCGGCGGCCAACAAAATCTGGTTGGATAGGGAACTCTCTATGGTTTCGGTCAATCAGAACCAGCAACCTGATGTAAGATGGTCGGCCAAAATCAATAATGGCATCTAAAGCGGCTCTGATTGTCCGACCAGTGAAGAGAACATCATCCACCAAAAGGATTTTCTTTTTTTCCAGATTAAAAAGAATTTCTGTTTCAGAGACCACTGGATGACTACCTAAGGCGCTGAAGTCATCCCGATAAAGGGTAATGTCCAGATACCCCAGAAAGATAGGCTGGCCGGCTTTTTTCTCTAAGATAGTCTGAAGCCGTTTTGCCAGAATTGCTCCCCGTCGCTTAATGCCAATAATCGCCAGGTTCGCCAGACCGAGTTTCTTCTCCACCTGGTCAGCCAGATCATGAAGAATCCTGGTAATTTCCTTTCCTTCTGCTAAACGAACCGCCATAAAAACATAATACCACATTTACCCGGCCCAGACGAAGTGATAAAATAATCTACTGTCAGTAACGGGGAGGTGAGAGGATGAAAAAATTTATGGCGTTTACTTTCCTGGTTTTATTACTGGGCATAGCCAGAGGAGAGGTGACCAGTTATTCTGAGGTGGAAGAGACAATTAAACTCCTTCACCAGGCAATCAAGACGGGTCAAGAAGAAATGGTCCCCATTTATGAGGCAGCCCTGGAACTGGTGAAGAAAGCAACTGTGCCGATGAGAGCCGAGGGAATTATCCGCCGGCTGAGACAGGAGAATAGACTTTCTTCAACTGAATTCAAGAAACTCAGAGAAAGATTCCTTCTGGTTGACCTTCTCCTTGCCCACGCGGTCAGCCGCCAGACTGGGGAAAAATTTTTCCAGGTGATTGCCTGGCGGGAAAAAAATACCTGGCCGGAAATCTTCCGAGAAAAATCTATTAATCCAGAATGCAGTAAGTATATTCTGGAGCTCTCCCCAGTTGAAATACCAGGTTCACACACCCCGCAGAAGTCTATCCCCCAGGGAAACCGGTAAGCCAGAACGAATAATTTTCTCCCGGGCAATAGCCGCCTGGTAGTTTATTCTTTCCAGGGAAAAGAGTCTCCTGGTTGGCTCATATATCCCTACACACGCCGCCGGCAGCCCATCCCGAGGTTGGCCGGCGCTCCCTGAGTTAATCAGGTATTTCCAGCCAGGCTCCAGGACCACCCTCATTCTACCGCTGAAATCCGCTGGAATGATTTCCAAAAAGGAGTTAGTTTCTTTTTGCCGGTAAGCACCAGGGAAATGAGTGTGTCCGTGGAAACACAGAGTAAAAGCGACGGTAAAGGCTTGCCTGGCTCTGCTCTTAGAAAAGACATACCCGGTCAGCGGCTCATCCGGGGCTCCGTGACAGGCCAAGAAATCAGCTTCCTGATAGAGTATCGGCCAGGCATTAATCATGGCCAGCCACTCCGGACTCAGTTGCTGGCTGGTCCACTTTAAGGCAGTGGCGGCCTCCGGTCGGAAAGAGGAAAGTTCTCCGGAAAGCAGACCCTGTTCATGGTTGCCCCGAACAATACAGGCATTTTGCTGACCAAGCAATTCTAAGCATTCTATCGGGTTAGCTCCATACCCGATGACATCTCCGGTAACCACTAACCGATCTACCTTGTTCTTATTAAGATAGGCCAGGACCGCTTGGAGAGCCTCTAAGTTGCTATGGATATCGGCAATAATTCCGTATTTCATGGTGAAATTGAATCGGTCGGCTGAAAAACTCGGTAGCAGGCAATCAACAGATGCCCAGCTGTGGAATACCTCTTCCAGGGAAGAGGATGGGTAGCCTGCTGAACAACTGCCTCTAAAGCCTCCTGGCCTGTCTCCATCCGGGGTAGCAACAACTCCCTGATGATTACTCCAAAAGAGAAGATATCTGCCCGATGGTCTCCCCTTTCTCCCCGGGAAACTTCAGGCGCCAGATAAGGCTCTGTCCCTCCAGACAGAAGTTGGGTTTGCCACCAGCGGGGAGAGATATAGCCAGCATAGCCAAAATCAATCAGTTTAACCTGAGTCAAATCGTTAGAAATCAGAATATTTTCTGGTTTCAGGTCACGATGAACAATGCCTAAACCATGAATGTAATTCAAAGCCTTAGCCAGTTCGCCTACAAAAAAAAGACACTGTTTTAGGGTAAGGGTTCGCTCAGCCAAATATTGACGAAGACTCCGACCATTGACAAATTCCATGAAGAAAAAAAAGAGAGACTGCTGCCGGCCAGAGGAATAGACCCGAACAATATTCGGGTGCCGTAGTCGCTTCATTAAAGATGCTTCCCAGAAAAATTGCCGTCGCTGGAGGGCTGAGTTGCGGTAAGGATGGAGTACTTTCACCGCTACGGTTCTCCCAAAAGGCGCTGTCTCTGAGGCTTGGGCCCGATAGACAGTGGAGGTGGCACCCTGCCATATTTTTTCCTGAAGAAGGTAATTCCCTAAATACTGGCCAGTGAGTTTAATCTTATATTCAGCCGGAACTTTCACCTCATTCTCCCCTGCCAGGCATCCGGGAGAAATTTTCGCCAACAGGACTATGAAGAATTACGCTCTCCCGTATGTTATTATAATTGTAACACGAACGCGGCTCTTTTCTCCATACAGATTGGCGGAAACAACACCACCAGGTAGAAAGTGGCTGATTTTCAACAAATAAAGGCAGTAATCTTTGACTTTGATGGCACCCTGGTAGGCTCAACCATAGATTTTGACAGGATGCATCAGCGTTTAAGCTGCTTAGCCAGGGACCTGGGAGTAAAACTACCCGGTAGGCATCTGCCTGCTCTGGAGATGATGCAGGAGTTAACCACTGACCGGAGACAGACTAAAGTAATCCGTTTCCGGCGGCTAGCCAGAAAATTGATAGAAGAGGAGGAAATTCTGGGGACAGCCAGGGCCGCGCCGATAGCCGGGTCTCCGGAACTGCTTAAGAAATTAAAGCAGGCTGGTTTCATCATTGGTATCATCACCAGAAACTGTCGCCGGGCGGTTCTGCCTCTCTTGGAAAAATTCGGGTTTTCTTATGACCTTCTGCTAACCAGGGATGATGTCGCCAGGGTTAAACCACATCCTGATCATCTCCGGCAGGCCCTCAGAAAACTGAATGTTAGGCCAGAACAGTCTTTGGTGGTAGGGGACCATCCGTTTGAACTCCAGGCTGGTCGCCAACTCGGGGTAACCTGTATCGGAGTAATGACCGGGTCAAAGAAAAGTTGGCCATCTCTGAGAGAAAAAGCGGACTTCCTTTTTAGGGATGTAGGCCAACTCCGTTTCCTATTAGACCTGGAACCTTTCCCGGCTGGAAAATTACCGGTGGAATTTCTGGAAGGATTACTCCGGCGGTACCCAGCCGCAAACGAAAACGTCCTGGTAGGACCGGGTATCGGCCAAGATTGCGCCATAGTCAGGCACCGCTCTTCTCTGCTGGTCCTGGGCAGCGACCCGATTACGTTAGTAAGCGAAGAGGCTGGGCGGTATCTGGTCGCGGTGAATGCCAATGACCTAGCAGTCAGTGGAGCCAGACCAGAGTGGTTGTTAACCACTTTGCTCTTTCCAGAAAAAACCAAATTTTCTGAGGTAGAGACAATCTTCCAGCAGATTTTCCAGGAGTGTCATCGGGAAAAAATTTCCTGGGTTGGTGGTCACACCGAATTTTCCCGAGCCGTTAACAGCCTGATTGCCAGTGGGAATATGGGTGGCCGGCTTGTTTCTGTTCGGCCGCCGGCAAGAGTCCAGCCTGGCGACTGCCTGGTGCTAGTCAAGCCAGCCGGCATTGAAGCTGCTTCGGTAATTGTCCGCCTTAAAGGAAGCCAGTTAGTCCGAAAGATTCCCCAAAGGATTCTCTTTGAAGCCAGAAACTCTTTAAAGATTCCTGGAATCTCTGTGGTGAAGGAAGCCCTCTGGCTCTGGGAAAATTTCCCGGTGAAGATGATGCATGACCCGACCGAAGGCGGAGTGGCTACTGGCATCCGGGAACTGGCTCAAAGATGCCAGGTAGGCTTCCGAATCCAGTCGAGAGAAAGAAAAGTTTATCATAAGACACAATTGCTGGCTAGGTGTTCTGGTCTGCCACCCTTAGGGTATATTTCCTCTGGCTTCCTTTTGGTTATTTTCCCCCCTTGCGCTGCGCCGGTAGCAATAGAAAAAGCCTGGCAGAGAAAGATTGACGCCTGGCTGATTGGCCAGGCTACCCGGGCAGAGGAAGGACTGATTCTGGAGGGTCCGGCCGGAGAAAGGGAACTACCCTATTTCTCCCAGGATGAGATTACTCGGTTGCCTTGAAGCAAAAAATTAAAGGTGTGGTATAATTAAAAAATGGGTGCGATTCGGAAAATTTTGGTAATTGACGATGAACCGGATAGCTTAGTTTTCCTAACCGAAACGCTCCAAAAACTTGACTACCAGGTAATTACAGCAGAAACCGGTGAGATAGGCCTAAAAAGGTTTTTTGAGGAGAAGCCCGATCTAATCATTCTGGATGTGCTCCTTCCGAGCCTGGACGGCTGGGATGTGTTGGAACGGATCCGGACTGACCAACAGGGCAGGAAAACTCCGGTAATCATGCTCACTGTTCGGGGAACAAACAAAGATAAACTTCATGGATACATCATTGGCGCAGACTACTACCTGGCAAAGCCTTTCACTATCCAGGCGTTATTGCAGGCCATCAATACAGTAAAAACAGACCGGGAAAAACAAGAGGGTAACGGCCCTAGAAAAAACGATGGAAATCTTGCCCCCTAAGATTTTGTTAATTGAAGATGACCAGGATACCCAGATATTACTGAAAGAGAATCTAAAGAAGGCTGGGTACCAAGTTATCGGAGTAGGCACTGGGGAAGAAGGGTTAACCGCTTTCAAAAAGCATAAGCCGGATCTGGTAATTTTGGATGTCGGACTACCAGGAATAGATGGCTGGGAAGTTTTGCGTCGGATAAAATCTGGGCCGTTCAGTCGAAAAACTCCGGTATTGATGCTTACTGCCAGGAGCGAAACGGCTGATAAGGTAAAAGGATATGAAATTGGGGCTGATTTCTACATCGCCAAGCCATTTAACACCCAGAAGTTGCTTATGATTCTCCGAAGTATGCTGGCGGACCGCCCTGATCGCTCGGAGTGAAATCTTCATTTCCAGAAAGAAATGGTCGCTAACCTGCCACCGCAGTTCTATCAGAAGGAAGCTGAGCTCAAAAAAGCCAAAACCCTCCAAGAAAAAATCGCCATCTTAGAAGAGATGTTGGCGATTATGCCCAAGCATAAGTCTTCAGAAAAACTGCAGGCCGAGATTAAAGCCAAGATTTCTCGCTACCGCAAGGAGATGGAAAAACCGGCTGTCGCTGGCCGAAAAAGTGGGCCACTGGTAGAAAGAGAAGGGGCGGCCCAGATGGTCATCTGCGGACCTGCCAATACAGGCAAGTCTACCCTGCTGGCGGCTCTGACCAGAGCTACCCCAGTAATTGCTGACTATCCTTATACCACCAAGTTGCCTTTGCCAGGCATGCTGGCTTATCAGGATATCGCCTTTCAATTGGTAGATACCCCGGCTCTCTCTCAAACAGGTTCAGAGCCATGGCTGGGCGAATTGCTCCGTCGGGCTGACGGCTGGCTTTTCCTTTTTGACCTGGCTTCAGACGCCCTGTTGGAGTCTTTGGAAGATAGCCTGGCTGCATTGGAAAAATTTCACCTTAAGCAACCCGGTCTTTTTTCCTTCAGCAAACCGATAATTTGGGTCGGTAACAAGATTGACCAACCAGAAGCTATTACCAACAAGCAGGTTTTTCAGGAACTTTACGGGGATAAAATTGGTGACTGGTGGCCAATTTCTGCTAAGGAAAAAGAAGGTTTGAGTGTTCTACCAGAAAAAATTTTCCAGCTTCTCAGTTTGCTCCGGATTTATACCAAGATTCCTGGAAAGCCGCCAGATTTAAAAGCCCCTTTCGTCCTGAGACAGCCGGCAACCGTAGTTGACCTGGCTTCAGCCATCCATCAGGAACTGCCGAGTAACTTCCGCTATGCCAGGCTGTGGCGGCGAGACACACCAACGCCGTTAGTGGTTGGCCGGGAGTTCCTTCTTCAGGATGGGGATATAGTGGAGATTCACACCTGAATTGACACTGGAAAGAAAGCCTGATAACATATCAAATAATCAACACGGGGTTCTTGGTCTTTCTGCAAGATAGAGGGGGAAATAATGGTGAGAAAGTATGAAGGCTGCTTTCTTTTGCGGGCAGACCTTTCCGAAGAGGCGCTGCAGTCGGAAATCAAGTTTATTGAGAAGGAAATCACAGCGGCTGGTGGACAGGTGATTAAACAGGAGATGTGGGGAAGAAAAAATCTGTTTTATCCCATCAAAAAGAAAACGGAAGCTGTTTATTACTTATTTTACTTCCAGGCAGAACCAGGTATCGTGAGGAAGATTGAGCCAGGATTGCGGATTCGGGAAAATGTTCTTCGTTACTTGTTTCTTTCCAGGAAGCAGTTACCTGTGGACGGTTCCAATGGCCAATCTTAACAAGGTTTTTTTGGTAGGGCGCCTTACTCGGGACCCAGAGTTACGGTACACCCCGAGCGGACAGCCAGTGGCTAGTTTTGGCCTGGCAGTTAATCGGGAGTATACAACTCGGGAAGGAAAAAAGGAAGAAGAAACCTGTTTTGTTAACATAGTTTCGTGGGGTAAACAGGCCGAACTCTGTTCAGAATATCTCCGGCGAGGACATCAGGTCTTGGTAGAAGGGCGGCTGAAGTATCGTTCCTGGGAAACAGTAGAGAAGGAGAAGCGGGCTGTCCTGGAAGTACAGGCAGAAAACATCCAGTTTCTGGAAAAGATCGGCGGTGGGCCAGTTTTAGAAAAAGAGGAGATCAGTGATAATGAAACCGAGAGCTAAGATTTGCCAGTTTTGCAAGGAAAAGGTAACAGAGATAGATTACAAGGATATCGGTCGCATCAGACGGTTTGTCAGTGGCCGGGGCAAGATTCTTTCCGCTAAAATGACTGGCACCTGCCACCGGCATCAAAGGATGCTGACCCAGGCAATAAAACGAGCCAGGTTTGTGGCTCTCCTTCCCTATATTCAACCGTAAAGGAGAAACCGATGAAAGTTGTCTTTCTGAAGGAGGTGCCTGGTCAGGGGCGCCCAGGTGAAATTAAGGAGGTAAAGCCAGGGTATGCCAGAAACTATCTCCTGCCTTATGGCTTAGCGGAAGAAGCCACTGAGTCTGTCCTTAACAGACTTCAGAGAGAGCAGCAACAGCGGCGAGCCCGGGCAAAAAAATTACGTCGGGAGGCTGAAGAAATCCGGCGGAAACTGGAAAAGACATCAATTACCATCCGAGCCAAGGCAGGCCAGGATGACAAACTTTTTGGTGCGGTTACCAGCGAGGATATTGCTCAGGCGATAAAGGAGCATACCGGCTTAGAGATTGATCGCCACCAAGTGATTTTGGAACAACCCTTAAAAAAACTGGATATTTACAAAGTCCCGATCCGGGTAGCGGAAGGAGTAGAAGCGGAAGTAAAGGTGTGGCTGGTGAGAGAAACATAAGATGTCCCCAAAACCTCTGGCTGGGGAGCGGATTCCCCCGCAGAACCTTGAAGCTGAACAGGCCCTCCTCGGGTGTATGCTATTAGATGAAGAGGCAAAAATCAAGGCCTTTGAATCTATTCATGTTGATCACTTTTATTCCCCAGCTCATCGGGAGATTTTCAAAGCCATGGTCGCTCTTTTTGAACACAATGCTCCCTGTGACCTGGTTACCTTGACCGAGCAGCTAAAAAAGACTGCCCAGTTAGAAGAGGTCGGCGGATTGGAATATTTAACTACCTTGCTGGAAACTGTACCCACCGCGGCGCATATAGACGATTACATTAGGATTGTCAAGGATAAGTACATTCTGCGCAGTTTAATCGCCACCGCTACTCAGGTAATCAGTGAGGCCTCAGATGAACCTGAAGAGGTAGATGCACTTTTGGATAAGGCTGAGGCTTTGATCTTTGAAATCTCTCAGGACCGGGTGGAGAAAGATGCCTATCCTCTCAACGACTTAGTGCATGACGCGATGGAAGCCATAGAAAAGTTACACAGCGGCCAGGGTATGGTTACCGGGATACCTACCGGGTTTCGTGACCTGGATAATGCTACTTCTGGGCTACAACCCTCTGACCTGATAATTATTGCCTCACGACCAGGAATGGGAAAAACCTCTCTGGCTTGCAATATTGCTTTAAATGTCTCTGACGTTAATGTCCCCAGTTTAATTTTCAGTCTGGAAATGAGTAAAGAACAACTGGTTCAGCGTTTGCTTTGCGTGGAAGCCAGGGTTGATCTTCATGCCCTCCGGCAAGGCCGGCTTTCTGATCAGGAACGCGGCCGGCTGTTACTGGCCGCTGCTCGGCTGGCAAAAGCAAAGATTTTCATAGACGACAGCCCAGCACTTAACGTCTTTGAAGTGCGAGCCAGAGCCCGCCGGTTAAAAGCCAAGGAAAAGATTCAACTGGTGATTGTGGATTATTTGCAATTGATGCGCGGGCGAGGTAAAGCAGAAAACAAACAGCAAGAAGTCAGCGAGATTTCTGCCTCTCTGAAAGCCCTGGCTAAGGAACTTCACCTTCCGGTGATTGCTGTCTCCCAGCTTAGCCGGGAAACAGAAAAACGCGCGGGAAAGAAACCAGAGTTATCTGACCTCCGGGAAAGCGGCGCCATAGAGCAAGATGCTGACCTGGTTCTGCTTCTTTACCGGGAGGAGGCTTACCGACCAGAAGATGTGGAATGCCGGAATAAGGCTGAAATCAACATCGCTAAGCAGCGCAATGGCCCAACCAAGATAATCACCTTGACTTTCCTTAAAGAATTCACCCGATTTGAGAATCATAGTCCACGGAAAGAAACTGCTGGAGGGATATGACCGGGATTATCTATGTCGGTACTTCCCTGGTAAATATCTTCCGCTACTTTTCTGAACTTTTAAGATTTTCTGGGAAAACTTTTGCCGGAATATTCAAAAAGACCAGACGCAGAAACATCATCTTCAAGTATGTGGAAGAGATTGGAGCAGGCTCATTACCTCTCGCTGGTATCATTAGCGCTTTCACCGGCATGGTCCTGGTAATGGAAACAGTGACTGAACTGAAAAAATTTGGGGCGGCTATGTACACTGCTTCTATAGTCAGTGTTTCTATGGTCAGGGAACTGGGACCGGTGCTGGTTGGTCTAATCGTCTCTGGCCGGGTGGGTGCGGCCATCGCTGCCGAACTGGGTACAATGAAAATCACTGAACAGATTGACGCCC
>JAMWDF010000045.1:10862-15223 GCA_023818865.1 Candidatus Omnitrophota bacterium | reverse complement strand
GGAACTTGCGGCACCAGTCGGGAATCCGCAGTTTCAAACAAAAACGCACCGGCCTCTTCAACCTTAGAGTTATTCGGATCTTACCGTTCCAGGGATAGTCTATTTTCTGTTGGAGAGTGATTTCCCGTTCTTTCAGGACGAAACGGACCTGGCCGGCAACATAAAGATGGACTACAAAATCCTTCTCGTTTTGGGAATAAATATATTGACCCAGGGAACTCAGGGGCCTGGTCAGGTTTGGGGGACAACAGGCGCAGTCATCTCAGTCCTGGCGGTGGTGTTTTCCCAGCCTGGCCAGGGGATTCTTGGGGAAAAACTTTTTTCCGTCCAGGGGCACCCCGCTGATTACCCCATTGAAAAGTGACAGATTTACGCCCGGCGAAGATCCGTTTGGTTTTAAGATGGCAATTTGAAGGAAATATGAATAAAAGTGGAAACCATGTGTCAGTAAGAACACCCCTGACGGAAGAAAAACCCGGATTGCCAGCATATCAAATGGCTCTTTTTTTTACAGACAGCAAGTCCAGGGCGTAAATTAGCATATTAATTATCAGCCCTATATCTAAATTATACAACAAGATCTCAAAATCAAATCAGTCAGGTTGAGTGATATCCCAAAACTCCTGTAAAAAGGAAACCTTTATAATACTTGGTAAGATAACCCAAGGAAGAAGGTTTCCAATGGTTGGTATAAAGATCCCACCGAGCCAGAAGAGGCAAGGAAATAAGGGAGATGGGAGAAGAGGGGAAGAGAGGGGAGCAGATAGCGGAAAAAGGAAGGGATACTGGTGGCATCCGGACTGAAAAAGTTGCCTGAAGTGAGGATTCGGGTAACATCAGTCAAGTTCGCCCTGGAGAAGGATACCGATGAGAGATGAAGAACTAAAAGAGATAGAACATCTGAGACAACAGGTGAACCAGAAAGAGGAGAGTTTTCGCCTATTGAAAAAGATAGGAGATAGAGTGTTTATCCGAAACCACTCCAGTCCCAGGTTCCAGCCGCAGGTTTTCCCAGCAGCCAGAGGTCCAACAGCCGTCTCGCCTTCTTACGCACAGGGAGACCAGGCCTGGTTCATCCTGCCATTGCGCGGCATCAATCCGGACTTCTCTCCCTGTCTCTGCTTTCTTCAGGGTGGCGGACCAGATTGGATAACCGTTAATCTGTACTTCCATGTCAACCGCAGTGCCGGGACTATCATCATCAATAACCAGCGGCGTAAAATGGAAGGAAGGGTTGCCTGCAGGCACCAGGATGACTGCATCAGCCGTGATCGGGTGACGCCTGGGCCGGCCGATCACGCGCAGGCTGGGACCGATATTTTGAACAGAAAAACCGTCTGGGTAGGTGAGATAACGGTCAAATCCGTCTGGCCCCAGGGCGTGCGGGGTAAAGGTGCGCAGAAACCCAGTGGTGGTTTTCTCCGGCAAGGCCCACAAGAATGTGAGGGTCGTACTGTTGCTGGCCGTCAGTTGTCCTTCAGAAGAAGAAAAATAAGAAGGTCTCCGGTCAGAGAAGAGAACTGCTTTGACCGGAGCTGCCGAATAGAATTTTAGGGTACCAGTAGCCGCCTTGCCGGAAACAGGCGCAAGCCGAATCACTAAGTAGTTAGTTCCCTCCCGGAGGCCGCTGATTGCCGCATCCGGTGGAAGTTGGGAAATAACCAGGCGGTGGTAACGGGGAGCAGGGCAGCACGGATACCAGTTAGCAGGCAAGAGACCGATAGCCTGGTTCCCATTGTAGGCCGGCCAGCGCAGAATACTCTCTTCCTGACGAAGAACCGCCTCAGTCTGGTTGTGGAATCGTTTCAAAAGTTCTTTCGTTTTGCCAGAGCGCACCTCCACCATTCGGTCGCCTTCCGGAGTTTTTTCAAACCGAACCGGGATACCGTCCTTATCCTGGTAGTAACTGCAAACATCTTTCTCCCACTGATCTGGGTAGACCCTTTTCAATTCTCGTTGGCTGTGAATCTGGGCCCACCGGACAAGAAATTCCACGGATGGATGGGCCAGATGCTCCAAATTTCCAGGCAGGACCGGGATGAGACCGATTATCTCGGCTTGAGCGACATCCGGTGTATCTCCTTCCGGCATATAATCAATACCTTTGTTATAAGCGTATCCCCAGAGGTAAGGCCTCCAGATGTAGGCGGAGACCGGGTGCAGATACTGCTGGTTGTCTTTCCAGGGATACTGCGTCCATTGAGGAAAAAACATATGGCTGAAAACTCGGCCGGCCAGCACCGATTCACTGATT
The DNA here is from genome assembly GCA_023818865.1 of Candidatus Omnitrophota bacterium. Taxonomy (GTDB): domain Bacteria; phylum Ratteibacteria; class UBA8468; order B48-G9; family DSTR01; genus JAMWDF01. The sequence goes on along the minus strand of JAMWDF010000045.1, from coordinate 12,969 downwards.
CCTTCGGAGATGAACGCCAGTTCCGGCAGTCTGGCTGCCAGTTCCCGCCAAAATGTCAAGGTGCCTTCTGCCTCGGTAACTCCAGGCACCGGAAGAGAAGGGTTGTCCCAGTCCACGGCCCCTGATGTGTCAAAAAAACAGCCATCAATATGGTACTGCTCAGCCGCGGTCTTGAGCGTGCTAATAATGATATCTTGCCACGGCTTGAAACCTAACCGGACAAACCCCATTTTTGAATTCATAGGGTCGCCGACGCCAGTGGTTTGAAACGCACCGTACCGGTCATAAATATGGGGCAGAAACTTGGCATACATCTTCTCAGGGCTGCCGAACATTTGCACGCAGAAGCAATCCGGGTATTTCTGGGCGCACAGAAAATGCCCAAGGTTCTTTCCTTCAGGCATGGCCAGAATCCGGTATGAATTGTAAATCAGCACCCGGGCCCCTTTCTTGCGTGCGTACTCCGCATTACTGGCGAAAGAAGAGAAAACCCGCAAAGGCGCCGGATAGATCTCCTCGTCCTGAAAACAGAAAAAGACCAGATGCTGTCCTCCAAACAAGGCAGAAAATTTGTCCACCACCGGTCTGGACGGTCCTGCCTTCACGATAGATTGATGGGGACCGCACTCAATCAAAACCCGGATATCCCTGACCCAGGAGGGTTTGTATTCAGCCAGTGCTTTCGGATGATAACGTTCCGCTAACTTTTGCCGGTATAGTTTTGCCGGTACGGTCCAGTCGCCTTGATAATATGTTATCTGCCACGGCATGGCAGTAAACTCTGAAGAAACCGCATTAGCATCCGCCTCAGCGGATAGCAAGCAGAGGTCAAAACGGCCTGGAGAGTGTTTCAAAAAAAGCGTCGCGCCGTAAAGCCTGTGGTCGTCTGCCTGAAACACAATTCCCTGGCCTTTTCCCTGGATTATCACCAAGGGAACTTCTAAATCAAAAGCCCACTGAAAGTACGGCGCGGCCCCATCAAACGAAAGACCACCGTCCGCGGGTATGATTATCCGGTATTTGTCTGGAATGCCCTTGGCGCCGAAGGTTACATAAAGCATCTCCTTCTGGCGGTGCGTCACCCGGACGCCTATCTGCACAGCCCGGCTACTTATCGGCTTCAGGGAAAACCGGTAACTCTGGCCGGGTCCGGACAGGATGCTGGCGAACTGCTTGTAGAGGAGTACGTTCTCTCCTTGTTCCCGCATCACTTCCGCAGGCCCGGCAATCGGGTAGCATTCCCCCTTTCGCATCCGGCCTTCTTTCCGGTACAACTCCTTTACAAACTGAAGGAAAATGTTCTTACGGAGGTCGTTGACGCCGAACCCGATCAGCTGGCCGTCGTTGACCTGGTTGGGTTCAGGTTCCTTCAACCAGACAGTTCCGTCATAGGTTTTCACCAGGGAAAGAGAGCCGTCTCTTGCCTCTACAATGAGATTTTCAGTCCGGACCTGAACAACATCCGCAGGAAGGCAAGCTCCAGAGAGGCAAAAGACAAAAGAAAGCACAGAGCCGGCAAAGACCCACCAACCAAGCCGCAGTCGTTTCAAGGCGCAGATTCCTGAAAGAATGTTTTAATTTCTTCGGCTGTCAGCGGCCGGTTATAGATGCGCAGTTCGTCAATCACCGTGGAACCTTCCTGGCCCCAGGAGTGGATAGGGCCAACCGAGAGGTACTGGCTCATGGTCTCCAAGGCCATCGGGAATTCCAGCAACATCGTGCCCCGAAGGGCTCCATCCACATACAACCCCATCTCGGTATCGCGCCACACCACTACCACATGGTGCCACTGGCCGGCTTTCCAGGCATCATTCCTTGAATAAACCGCACCTAATTTTTTCTCCCGGCTGCTTTTTTCATAAAGGGCAATGCCGCCGTAAGGCTCTCCGTCATATATGATGACCGAGAGACTACCTTCCCGGTCATAATAACTTCGGATAAATACATGCGGCTTGGTATACCCAGACCAGTTAAGGGGTTTCACCCAGAATTCCAGTGTTCCGCTCTGCGGGTTGAAGTTATCCTTCATTTCATACAGTACCGAGGCATTCTTGTCTCCGATAACTATGCCTTTGCCTTTCTTTCCTTCGGCCAAAGTGAATTCATT
>JAMWDF010000045.1:1765-10852 GCA_023818865.1 Candidatus Omnitrophota bacterium | reverse complement strand
CTCCCGAGGATAGCCTTTCCCGCGGGGTTCCCTTTTGCGACAGTGGCAGTAGTATTGGCTTCAAAAGGCACATAAAGGGTAATACTGGCATCGCTGGGAAGCCGCGCCTCCGCCCTGGCCATTTTTTCCCCCAGAAGCCAAATAGAAAATGCTAAGCCCAACCCCACTACATATTTTAGTCCGTTGTTCATCCCCCCTCCCTGTTCTCACGACTGCCACCGGCAGACGGTAATCCGAAAACCAGCAGCCGCTTCTAAAAAACCTCCTGCTTTACGCTGCGGCCCCACCAGCCAAAAAATCTTCTTAGTTATACCAGTATCCATCATAAATGGCTACGGTATCCCGGTTGGCCCAGGTAATGTAGTCCACATGTCCATCAATGAAAAGGACGTTCACTCCGTTGCTATGTATCCAGGGCGAAATCGGTAAGTGGGACCCATAATTGGTCATCATAATGGCATAGTTCATGCCAGAGTACGGTTGCCACCGAACAGCGTCGCTGCATAAGAAGGTGTTTGACGGTCTGGTCACACGGGATATCTTGAGCCAGTAAGACGCTGCCCCTGATGCGACTGATCCGGCGGTCGGCTTGTACCATTGATAATTGACAGTCTGCCCGTAATAATAATCCAAAGACATCAGCTGGGAAGGGCAAATAAACGAGGAAGAAGTTCGCTGCGTCGTATATTTCAGTCCATAACGGCTCAAGGTTTGCGGCCAGTAGGTTCCGTCAAAATTGGAATATGCAGGCAGGGTCTCGAGGTAATCTTGCGCGTACATACCTGCGGCCAGCCCAATCTGTTTTAGATTACTCATACACCTTGCCTGACGTGCTTTTTCCCTCGCTTTGGACAGCACCGGCAGTAGCATCGCGGCGAGAATCGCGATAATCGCGATTACAACCAAGAGCTCTATCAAAGTGAATCCTTTTTTTCCCATCGGCCACCTCCGTTGTTAGTTATCTATATAAACAGAACAAGAAAAAATTTTATCTCCGCTCTTGTTCTGAAAACCTGGAAGAAACAATCGGTGTTACAGAGATCAACCTTAAGCCCCTCGCCGGCACAAAAAGCGTCAGTTTGCCGTCTGGCGAAACAACCAACCGGTTGTCTGGGTTTTCCGCGTCTGTCAGCATTATAGCCTTGAAGTTAAACCCTAACTTCCTCCAGTTAACCTCAATTGTGGCTTCAATATTGTCTTTGGAGACATTCCCGAAAACCAGCAGCGCACCCCTCGGGCAGGTATAGAAACTTCCGAGGAGTTTCTCCGCGCTGGTACTTATCGTCTCTTTGTTTTCCCAGTATCCGGAAAATTTCACCTCCGGTTTCCAAGGAACAAGTTTGTTTCGGCAGGCGCGCAGTTTATCAATTACTCCATCGTCCCGCTGGCCGAAACTTCCCAAATCCTGGTCGTGCAACATAGCCATCATCATCAGCTCCCTGGTCTCCCAGGTAAAACCAACACTGTCTTTTCCCCGCTGGGGAGTGAGGCCAATCTGGGGAATCATCCCCATTTGTTTGGCTGGTGTGTGGGCCGCATAGTTTTCTATGGTCTTATAATAATCCAGAACACCGCCGTAAAAAGCATTCTCGCAGGGCGCATAGATACCCAAAAATCCGTAGGCCGGCATAAGATGGCTGTGATGCTGGGCATCTACCAGAAAATTGGGAATCTTATGTTGAAAGTTAACATAAGCCAGCCGCTTTAGTAATTCTCGGTAGAGCCACAATCCAGAAGAATAGCATTTTCTGCCGTCTTCCCGGATATAACCCAGTCCTAATTCCGGGTCAAAAACTGGATTGGGATAGCCCTGGTCAAAATAGAATCCCCACAAACCCGATTGGCCTGCTTCCTTAACAGTCTCATCCCAGCAATATACATAGAAATCCACCAGGCTCGGTACCACCTTTGCTCTGATGGGCGTATACATATTCTCGTCATCTCCAAAAACTTTTTTCTGCCAGGAATCCTTGTAATGGCTGAGGTAGTAGGAGGTGTTGGCGGTTTCCCAATCATCCCTGGTAATGCCCCATTCACTGCGGTAAACTCTGGTTTCCGGCCTGCCTTTAGGTGGGTTAGGCCACCAGCAATAACCGATGCGTCTAACCTTCCTGTCACCCCCGAATGCCTTCTCTACCACTGCCCTGGCCCGGCTACGAATTTCCGGGGTATCCCCTGGATGAATAAGATGCGAACCTCCGCCCAAACCCCAAGAACCGACTCCGGTAATAAAACCCCAGATATTGGGTACTTTTTCTGTATTCCCCGTGAAGGACTGTCCGTCAACGCCCCCGTATTGCCAGGAGCGCCAGTCCACCGGAAGGGGCTTCACTGGGCCAGCCTGCAGACCAAATTCCAGGGTGCGGGGCTGGGTGAGAACATAAGGAATACTAACCAGGTTAAGTCTCAGGATGACCTCTTCCCCTTTTCTTTCCACTTCCACTTCAGCCCTTTCGTCATCCACTACCCAGCCTTCATCTGTATCCGCGCAGTAGCAGAAAGAAATGTCGTAGTCACCTAACCAGCACAAGGCGGCAAAAGGCGGGGAAGCCACCACGCTCCTGGTATTGTTCAAACTGTCATAAATAATCCCTGCCTGTTCTGGTAAGACGCCAGCCAGGATACTATCACCCAGAAAATCGCTCGCGGCCGAATAAAACTTAGCCAGTTCCTTCCTGATAGGCAATTCCAGAACCATTTTATCAATCTGGGCGCTCTTAGCTAACGGACCATAGGCAATACGGAATTTTGTCAGGCCATCGTATTCAGTGGAGGAACTAATGGTCAAAACAATGTTACCGGCCTTAAGTCTTGTTTCTGTTTCCACCCGGCCGGGTGTTTTCTTTGTTATTGTGAAAGGTTTTGTCACTTGCAGAGGAATAGTTTTTCCGGCCTGGCGCAGAATCAGTCTTGAGGGAGAGGCGAGAATATCTCTGTCCTGACTCACAAACTGCTCAGGCAGTCCATTTGCTCCAAATCTGTAAGTTCTTCCCCAGGGTTTTATCTCATTCCCGGCAACTTCCAGCGTTGTAAAGGGCGCAGGTACTTCTTCTCCCAAGCCTCTCCGGTCTGTTGTCAGGTGAGGAATCTTCTTTTTGACGAACCAGTCTTTTTCTGAATAGATAGTTTCTCCGGAACTGTCTTTCACTATGACCAGGACTTCATACTCACCCTCGGGAATCTTTTCCGTGGAAATGCGAACGGTTCCCTCGTTGTTGACAAAACTTGAAAAAGTGCTTTTCAAAACCGGTTCTTCAGGGACAGAGCCTTTTTTCAGGATTTCAATTTCAGCCAGGGCCGGCCGAGCAGTTCTTGTCTCTTGCGCCTTAGCAGCGCAATTCATATATACAGAAAGCACTTCTAAAGAGGGAAGATATCTGCAGTTGATAGAGACAAGTTTCAGGGGAGGGGCCTGTTTGGTCACAAACTTCGGGGAAGGAGTATTTACCATTCTTTCCATGCTTAAGAGCCCCTCGCCGGAGGCTTTCCTGGCCTCTATAACGACCCGGTTCCTGACAGCAAGCTGTTTCCCTTTGCCCAGTGCCAATCTTTTGACCTCCCTGGCTTTTACCGTGATAGTTTCCGTAACGGTCTCAATTTCTGTCTCGGTTTTTGCTTTCTCGTCAACCGCTCTGGTCAGTAATGATAAAGAGACGGTTTGACTGGTTCGGGTGAAATTTGCCACTTCCAAGACAGCGCCGGTTCTTCCTTCCAGGAAAGGCTGGACGGATAATAGCCTGACGGCTGGGACGCGGGCGTCAAAAGTTATTTCCCCTCCGGTCTTGTAGGTATTCAAGGCGCCTGGCACCCAACAACTCCAGAAATAGCCCGCATGGGCCCTGGTAAGATTCATCCGCCATTTTGTCCCGTCGGTAATACCTTGGACAGTTAGCTCCCTGACCGGAATTTTGATTTCGCACTCCCAGTTGTTTCCTTTGGTGGAAACCGCGGCTACCAAAGGTACGTTCCAGGCAATATACTCCTCGTTAACATTCTCCCGTAACTTCATATCAAAAACTGTGCCGAGAGAGTTAATAATCAGGTAGTAGGTGGGGAAATAGACTTCCTCCAGTTCCTTACCCGAACCCGGCGCGATCATTAACTCAACCGCATCATCTCCACAAACAAACCGGTCATCCCTGATTAGGCTCCGGGCCACGATCCGGTCGTAGGTGGAACCTGCGGCCTTCATGGCAATATAAATATGCTTGTGATACCAGCCAACGTAGAAAACAGTCTGTTCCGTCCGCAGGGCACCCGCTTCGTAGGCCATCAGGCCAGTAACAGCCGAGGCATACTGCCATTCTTTCTCGTCCACCCGGCCGTCAATCAGGGGAGCCATAGGCAATCTGGTTATGGTCAACCGCGGGTCGCTCCAACTGTGGCTGGCCATAGTAAAAACCAGGAAAAAAAACAGGCCGAAAAAAAACCTCTTTGCCTCTTCTTTATGCATTATTCCTCTTCTGCTGGAGAAAGGCGGCCGGTGGTTGATTCTCTCACCACCAAGCGGACTGGGATCTTAGTGTGCAAAGGACGGACGGGTTTTCCGGTTATAACGTCCAGCAACTTGGCTAAAGCGGTTTCTGCCGCCAGAGGCGCGTTGGTATCAATGCTTGTCAAGGTGGGTTTAGCATAGAGACATACCTCGGTATTGTCGCAGCCTACTATGGCCATGTCTTTTGGCACCCGGTAGCCGTGTTCCAGGACTTTCTGAAGGAGAGCAGCCGCATATAAATCATTATTGGCGAAAACTCCGTCTGGAGGTTTTTTCAGAGAAAGCAATTTCTCGGCCAGTTTTCTTCCTTCAGAAAAAGTACCGCTGGAATTGTTTTCGGCCGGAATAGTTTTCAGGTCTGTTATCCCCTGTTCGCAGGCATATTTTAAAAATCCGCGGGTCCGGCCCGACTCTTGAGCTGGGCCAAAACAGCAAAGACTCCGGCAGCCAATCTCTACTAAATGCTGGGCTGCTAACCTGCCTGCAGACATTTCATCAAAATGGACTGAAGGAATTTTCCCGATTGGCTCGTTTATGACGACAATTTTCAGATTATAAGGCGGGGAAGAAAATTTTACATAGCGGGCCACGCTGCCCTCAGTGATGGCCGCAATAATAATCCCGTCCACTCTCCGGTCCCGCATCAGGCTCAGATATTCCTCCTCTCGGTCTCCCCGGCCCTCGGTGATGTAAGGCATAATTTCCATGTTCTTTTCAAAGGCCTTCTTTTGCAGTTGTTCAACCAAGAATGAAAAATAGGGTGTGAGCTGGTGAAAGATAATGGCGATGGTATTGGTTCTCCGGGAAGCCAGTTCCCGGGCGCTCTTGGTTGGCACAAACCGGTACCGCTCAATGAGCCTTAAAATTTCCTGCCTCTTTTTTTCACTGACCCGGATGTTTCTATTTTCTTTCCGGTTGACCACCACTGACACTACGGTCTTGGACACCCCGGCTTGCCGAGCCAGCTCCGAAAGCGTCAGGGTTTTGGGAAAATTGCCCATTTTGATTTACCAGTTAATCATATCACGCTATTTACTCTCTGTCAAATTCTTGCGGGGCCTTGCCTTCCTTGTGCTGGCCGGCTTTCTGTTGTATCATTGTCTGGGTCAATCAAGGGAGGAAATGAGCCAGCGGGAAAACTACACACGAATACTGAAAAAAGAAAAGGGCGAATTTCTGCCGTTTGTGCCTAATTTTGACCACTGGTACAACATCAACCAGACCCAGGGGACTCTTCCTGAAAAATACCAGGGATTAAGCCGGAATGATATTGTTAGAAAAGTCCAAGGAACCATCTGGGCGAGGACAAGGTGTTTGGATGTAGAGATTGACTCCACGGTAGAAATTATCCGCCAAGAAAAAAATGGGACTATCACCACTGATTACCACACGCCGGTTGGTTCTGTGCAGACAGTTCACCGCCGGGCCACTGATTTCACGCAGGCTGTTTTTCTCAAGAGCCACTGGGTTAAGACTGTGAATGATATCAGGGTGGTGAGGTGGATTGTGGAGCATACCCATTTTACCTTAAATGTCCAACCCTTTTTGGAAAGTGAGCGGGCTGTCGGTGATGATGGCCTCTCCCTGGTAGGCCTCCCCTACTGTCTTCCCTACATCCATTTTGGGAAGAATGAGTGCGGCTGGGAACACGGGATTTACCTTTTTACTGATTATCGGCCAAAGGTGGAAGAGCTTTTGGAACTTTACACGGTGAAAGTAGAAGAAGCGGCCAGGCTTTTGGCACAAGGGCCGGCACTGGTGATTGCCAGCGGGGATAACATGGACGAGTGGACGACCCCGCCAAACATTTTCAGACAATACGCTATTCCCTATTATCAAAGAATTGCGGCTATCCTTCATTCTGGAGGCAAGGTTTTTCAGGTTCACTGGTGCGGCCGGACCAGTCACCTTTTGGAGTTTGTCCCGGAATGTGATATTGATGTGGTGGAAGCCATTGCGGTCAAACCCATGGCTGAACTCACTGTGCCGGAGGCGATGGCTAAGGTGGGAGAAAAGGTCGTTATTCAAGGGGGGCTGCCTTCCATCCTCTTTTGCCCGCAGGGTGGCACCAGGGAAGATTTCCGTCTTTATGTAAAGGCCCTCCTGGAAAAAGTCCCGCATGGTTATCGATTTGCTCTGGGTATGAGCGATAATGTCCCCCCGGACGCTGATTTTTCTCGGGTGGAGATGGTCGGCGAACTGGTGGCATCTTTTGGCTCAACTGAGAAATAAGAAGGAGAAAAACAAGATGAGCCAGGTTTACTTTCTGCCCAAGGAAAAAATAGATAGATTGGCTTCCTTTTTGCTCCAGGCGGGTCTACCTCAGGTAATTTCTGGGAAGAATAAAGTGGCGTTGAAGATTCATTTTGGCAGTTCGGGTCACCAGAATCACATTCCACCGGAACTGGTAGAGCCGGTGGTGGAAATTGTCAGAAAACAGAAGGGGCAACCCTTTCTCACTGATACCAATGTCCTTTATCGGGGAGAACGTGATAACACCTTTAGCCACCTGGAAGTGGTTTGGAGCCATGGTTACCAAAAGCTGAAGGCGCCCAGCCTGATTGCTGGCGGCTTTCAGGGGAATGAAGAAATTGAAGTTAGGCTACCGGGAAAAAGCCATCCAGCTTATCTGGCCAGAGAATTCGGATATTTTGAGGCCCTGGTTGCCCTGACGCATTTCAAGGGACATCTCCTTTCCGGGATTGGCGGGACAATTAAGAACCTGGGGATGGGCTGTGCTTCCAGAAAAGGCAAATTTGCTATGCACGCCAGTGTCCAACCAGCAATCTCCCGCAGCCAGTGTAATGGGTGCGGAAAATGTGTAAAAAATTGTCCGGCCCAAGCTATTACCTTAAAAGAGAAGAAAGCCTGGATTGACCCAGCAAGATGTTTTGGCTGTGCCCAGTGTGTTCATATCTGTCCGGCCCAGGCTATTGATATTCCTTGGTCAAGTACCTCCTCCAGCCAGTTTCAAGAAAGGCTGGCTTTTTACGCCGGAGCGGTTCTTTCCCTTTTTCCAGGGAAGTTCTTTGCGGTCAATTATCTTCTGAACATTACCCCAAACTGCGACTGTCTGCGCAAGCCCGGTTCTCCTCTAGTTCCAGATATTGGGGTGCTGGCTTCCTTTGACCCGGTAGCGATTGACCAGGCTTCCGCTTACCTGGTAAAAGAAACAACTGGCCAAAGTTGGCCAGCCGGGGTGGACAAATTCCAGAAAGTCTGGCCTAACTGTCCCTACCAGGTGCAACTGGAAGAAGCTGAAAAGTTAGGCTTAGGCAGCCGAAAGTTTCAAATAGAGACATTCTAAACCTGGTTGCCGTTTCCTTATCGTTGGAAAATTTTTCTTCTGAAAAACCTCACTTTTTTCTCTTCTCCTCTAACTTTTTCCATTCAGCTTTCATCTTCTTCATCTCTGAGTTCAGTTTCACTCGGTGGGAAGTAGTCTGAGCGGAATAGTGGAGCAGCCAACGCCCTTGATTGTCCTGAAGCACCGGCAGCCGTTTTTCCACCGGGGGTGGGTCAATCACCCGGGTAGGTTTCTCCGCATACCAGTAAGCCACACTGCTGTAGTCATTGGCTAGGTGGTTACCATGTCCGTGTTCTATGGTGACTTTGATCTCCTTCTTGAACCGAACCGGGTTTTCTAAGTGGAACACATAGCAGGTTTGATACCCACCTTTTCGTTTCCAGAGATCAACATTCGGTCCCAAAGTATGCCCTTCATAAATTGAAGAGCCGTTGCGCAAGAAAGCATTAGGCTGCATTCCCCAGGCTTGGTTGAAATAGTCTTCGCTCCCGGTACCATGGAGGTCTGGCGGCCACTTATAACCGTCTACCCAGATCACATCATCTCCTTCTCCCCACCAGGTTCCCTGAAAATTAGCCACGCTCAAATTACAGCCAAGATAGTGTCCCCGACCCTTTGTCTCCAGGATAACATAGTTATTTTCCCAGGCAGTTTTTTCTTTATTGACAATGTTGGCCTGAGGAGCGTTGGCCAGAATCTCTGGGGCCCAGCCTCCAAACGGGTTTGCCCGGCGAAACTCCGCATGAAGATAGCCCATATCCTCTGGTACTTCTGGCCACTGTTCATAGTCAATGTAAAAGTACTGACCATGGTCTTCCTGGCTTTCATTCACCAGCTCCACTACTGCTTTCTTCCGGAAGGGCATAGGTAAATAGCAGTTGAGGGCACAACCAGCGTTAAATTGATAGTTATGCCTGGTAGAAGCCGAAAAAAGCAAGGACTGAAAGGAATTCACCAAGCCATGGCCCAAGCAGAAAAAATCTCCTAAAGGCACATTGACGCTGGGAAAACTGGCATCATCCCAGGTAAACCGTAATAGGCATTCCCGATAATGATTGGGCTGGGTCATCCAAATGTGGGTAATACAGCCTGGCCCTTTCATTTCAGCCAGGACCTGACTTTTCCCCGGCGGAATCACCCAGCAGTCAACGTTTCGGCCAGTAGTATCCCAAGACGAGACCCGACCAGTAACTGCTTCAGTAATTTTTGCCAGATGATAAAGCATTTCACCCTCCTTGTTGAGCGCCGGAAATAAGTAAACGGCCGGCCTTTACCACCACCAATT
>JAMWDF010000045.1:0-1755 GCA_023818865.1 Candidatus Omnitrophota bacterium | reverse complement strand
TTGCGCCATGAAAAAGAAAGCCTGCAAAAAAAGCAAGATTTTCACGGATGACTCCTTGTGCCCCATCTGCAAAAAGGATTCCTTTACCACCAATTGGCAGGGCAGACACCGATGTCAGCAATGGCTATTTCTTGTGCTTTCTTTAACTGGGTTACCGGGGGCCTGATAGGCCAAGACCCACCGGTAAAGTCCGCGGCTTACCCAGGCATTATAATGGAAATACTTACCCACCTTCTCCTTCTCATTATCTTCCGGCCCGCCGGTGAGAAGCCGGTCTTCGTTTTCTGCCTGCTGCCGCAGGGAAATCAGGTAGTTAACCAGCGGCTGGAGAGATGGGTAGGATTCTGCCCACCAGTTCTCTGGCCCGGCCCGTTCTAAGAGTAAGGCGGCTGTATGAAGAATCTGGCCATCCTCACTTAAAGAAGGACCGTAGTAATCTATGGTGCCATCTTTTCGGATAAAATGAGTCACCCAGTACCGGAAAAATCTCTTGGCTTTATCTGACAGGCCCCAGGCAGTGAGCGCATCTACCGTGGCAATGATAGTGGGAGGGAAAGCAGCGTGTTGTTCCTCTGTGTAATGTTTGGCGCCATATCGCGGATGCCCCCCTTGAAAAGTCAAGTAAATAAATACCAGCCCTGTTTTTATCGCTAAATTGAGGTAAAGATAAGGGGTTTGCCCTGGCGGAGATGTCTCTCCCTTATCTTGCCGATAAACCACTTCTTCTGGGTCAAAAGCTGGTTGGCCCTGGAGCCGGGGAAACAGCTGGTTGAGTTTTTCTTCCCAGCTGACCGACTTTCCAGAAAGAAAATGGAGGACCGGGTCTTCCCGGGAAATAAACCATTGGCCCTTAGGAACACTGGCTGATAACATATTCAACCCAGGCGTTAAGGTTTTCACCACTTTGGGCAGAAAGGGAGATAATTTTCAGAGAGGAGTTGGTCTGGCGGATATTCTGTCCAAACTTCTCTACGGAAAAATTGACCGCTGGCAGCAAGTCCACTTTGTTGAGAAGACAAAGGGAAGCCACCTGAAACATCAGAGGGTACTTGACTGGTTTATCATCTCCCTCAGTGACCGCGGAAACTACCACCTGTTTATCTGTGCCTAAGGGGAACTCAGCTGGGCAGACGAGATTGCCCACGTTTTCCACAAAGATAATCTTCAGCCTTTCCAGTGGGAGGTGTTCTAACCCTTTTCTCACCATGCTTGCGTCTAGGTGGCAGCTGCCAGTATTGATCTGGACAACCGGTACTCCCAGCCGGGCTAACCTTTCGCCATCAAGGCTACCAGCGACATCTCCCTCAATAATGCCACAAGGCAGGCTTTCCGGTAGCCGCGGAATGGTTTTCTCCAGAAGGGAGGTTTTGCCGGTACCAGGTCCACCCATCAGATTGAAGGCAACAATGCCTTTCTTGCCCAGAATCTGCCGGTTTTCCTCAGCTAACCGTTCGTTTTCCGCTAACAGGTTCTCCTCAATCCGGAAGATTTTAAGGTTCACGGAAAGAGATTTTATCATACCACCAGCAATTCTGGGCAAACTAGCTTGGCGAAAAAACTAGCCAGCGCCTCACTCTTTTGGGCGGAAGAGCAACATCCGGAAAAGATTGCCGGCAATGTCTATGTTCAAACCCTCAGCAGTTAGAAGATCACTCACTTCCTGCAAGGTGATACAATCCTCTATCTTGAGTTTTCCTGGGTCAAAACCGAGTTTTTTCCAATCAATCTTTGTCTTCAAAGACGTCTTCTCTTTCT
>JAMWDF010000264.1 GCA_023818865.1 Candidatus Omnitrophota bacterium | reverse complement strand
AAACAGCTGGTATTGACGGTTCGGATCCGGTGGCCAGAAGAATATTCCTGCCTTTAATTTGTTCTCCCCCGATTCCTACCCTGCCTGGTTCCAGAAACACTCCGGTACCAGTTTTCAAATGGACCCCATTGGCTTTAAGAAGAAAAGATATTCCGCTACGTAGTTGCAAGACCACTCTATTTCTTATATGTTCTAGGATTTTGGGCCAGGAAAAACAAGGCTGGTAGGTTATCCCATTATTGGGAAAGGGTTGAACTTGTCTGGCGGCGTGAACCAGGGCTTTGGTGGGTATGCAACCCCGGTTAAGGCAAACTCCACCCAATTCTCTTTCTTCTATAAGACAAACCTTTAGTCCTTGTCTGGCGCAAGATATCGCCGCTGGATAGCCAGCCGGGCCACCACCAATAATCACCACATCAAATTCTTCCATTGCCTCCTTCCTCTCTTAAGACTATTTCTACCGCTTCAGACAAATTATGGGCAATAAAATCAGGTTGAACTGACCAACTGGCTGTTTCTTCAGGAGAGCGGGTTTTGCCGGAAAGAACCAGGATAGTTCTTGCCCCGGCGTTCTTTCCTGCTTCCACATCCGTGGAGGCGTCGCCGATAAAAAAGGTTCGCCTAAGATCTGGTAACTGAAGTTCTTCGGCCGCCCGGAGAAGCATCCCTGGTTTTGGTTTCCGACAGGGACAGTTGTCTTCATCAGTATGGACACAGTAAAACACCTGAGCGATATGCACCCCATGGTCTGTTAACACTTCAAGCATCTTTCTGGTGATTTCCTCTAAGGCGGCTTGAGAGTAAATTCCTTTTCCTACCCCGGCTTGGTTTGAAGCGATGACGATAGAGTAGCCAGCCTGATTAAATTTTTTTAGGGCGTTGATGGAACCTGGGAGAAATTCAAACTCTTCCCAGGTTTTGGCGTAATCACCCGGACGAAAACGGCAGATTACTCCGTCCCGATCAAGGAGAATAAGTTTCATTGCTGGCTGTTGCCTTAAGATTCTTGCGAGTAAAAAGGCAATGTTTCTGGAAACCCGAACATCAGATTCATATTCTGGACAGCTTGGCCAGAGGCACCTTTAATCAGGTTGTCAATAGCTGAGACAACAATTAGTCTTTTCCCCTCAACTAATTTAAGACCAATGTCACAGAAGTTGGTATCAACTACATTCTTTGTCTGGGGGGATTGACCATAAGGCATTAATCTAACAAATGGTTCTTTAGCGTAAAACTCCTCGTACAAATTCTGAATTTCTTTCTGATCCGTATTCTGCCTTAGGACAACATATATGGTGGACAGAATTCCCTGGTTGACCGGGATCAAATGAGGGACAAAACACACCCGGTACTTTACTTGCCCGACCGAAGAAAGAATTTCCTCCATTTCCGGCTCATGGCGGTGCTCAGCGATTTTGTAAGCTTTCACATTTTCGTGGCATTCAGCAAATAGAAGATTCGCCGAAGGAGTTCGTCCGGCTCCGGTTACTCCGCTTTTAGCATCAACGATAATTTCTGGTTCAATCAGATTATTCTTAACCAGGGGCAGCAACCCAAGGATAAGAGAAGTCGGGTAGCAGCCAGGATTGGCTATCAAAGAAGCTTGCTTAATTTTCTGGCGGTTGATTTCAGGAAGACCATAGACCGCTTCTGAACAGAGTTGTGGACAGAAATGAGTGGCATAGAATGCTTCATAAGTTTTGAGGTTTTGAAACCGGAAATCCGCTGAAAAGTCAATTACTTTCTTTTTCTTCTGTCTCAGAGGAAGAACGAATTTCATGGAGACAGCATGGGGTAGGGCCAGAAAAACCACATCAGCTTCCGCTACTATCTGGTCCCAATCTGGCTGATTTTCGCAGCTCAGCTCCACCACTTTTTTCACCTTGGGAATAATTTCTGTGAGAGCCGGCTTCCCTTCTTCCGGGGCGACATAGCCTGAAACTATTTTTACCAGAGGATGGCGGAGAAGAATTTCTACCAATTTCTGGCCAGCATAACCGGAAACCCCGAAAATCGCCGCCTGAATCATTTTGGTGAGGACCATGAATGTCTTAACGCTTCGTCCACTGGAATCTTTTCCGGGCTCCTTTCTGCCCGTATTTCTTTCGTTCTTTCATCCGGGAATCCCTGGTCAAAAGGCCGAATTCTCTTAAGCGAGCAGTAAATCCACTGTCATATTTCGCCAGGGCTCTGGCTAATCCCAGTTTAATGGCTCCAATCTGACCGATTACCCCACCGCCTTCGGTTTTTATTTCTACGTCAAAGCGATCTTGTAACCCAGTTACAGAAAGGGGCTGGATCACTTCTTCCTGCTGGTACTTAAGCGGAAGATATACCGAAAGCGGTTTTCGATTAACAACTATATTTCCGCTGCCCGCCTTCAATTTGACCACAGCCGTCGCTGTTTTTCTTCTTCCCACTCCCATAAAGAAAGATTGCACCGTTTCCATTTTTTCTCCTTTGGGTCTGACTGTTAAAAACTCGCTATCTTTTCAAAAAGTGGCTTTACCTGCGGGTAGAGTTCCCGGTAAAGACCATAAACCTTACGGTACAGAATAACATTTTTCCCCCTGGGTGTAAACACTTCAGTTTCCCCTA
>JAMWDF010000044.1 GCA_023818865.1 Candidatus Omnitrophota bacterium | reverse complement strand
CGCCGGGGCGTAAATGATGGATGTATCACTACCGTGCTGGCCGGCCTGCTTGACAAAATCAGGCATCCCCGCCCCATAACGGCCGGCGTATTGGTGATAGGGCAGCCATTCCTCTGTGGTCAAACAGCGGCGTTTTTCCCAGTCAGACTCTGGCGGCTTGACCCCTAGTTGGTCAAGGCCGCACCAGTAATAGGTCGCTAGCGGTCGGTTAGCCGGAGGTCCCCAGAGAAGGATAAAGTTTCCCTGGTTATCCTCAATAAATTTTTTCCGCATCATCTCCAAGGAGAAACTCTGGGGTACCCAGGTGGTATGAACCCGGCCAGAACAGGTGAGATAATCAGCCTGGGTAACATAAACTGAACAACCAACCAGAAGACCACACGGTGGCAGAACTATTTCTCGCCTTTTTTGTTTCTCAGGCTTCTTCATGGCCCTTAGACCAGTCAATCTCCCAGGTTGGCCGGCGCCGGAAAGGCAACTTGAACTTATTGCTGAGGACACCACGTTTTTCTAAGCTAACCAAACAGGCACGAAGACAACCCCGGCCGCCGCAGATGGCGGTTCCGGTGATATAAACATTATGAGGTTTACGATAAAAAGGACTGTAGTTGTTTGGGGCAATCTTTTTTCCCTGCCTGGGCTCCATGTATTCGGTGAATTGATCCCCTTCTTGAGCGTAACGCGCCCCGCACAGCCCTAAAGCACAGGCTTCCAGGTCCAGTTTACCCCATTCCACCTGATGTCCAGCCAGGTTAACTTTGACGGTTTGGGTGGCGCTAATAGCGCTAGCCGGACATTCTTTCACACAGGCCAGACAACGATTACACAGTCTTGGCCCATTATAAATCGGGTCTGGCTGTAGTTTCGCTTCCGTGATAACGATACCCAGCCGTTGTCTCGGGCCAAACTGAGGAGTAAGAAAAACCTTGCTGTAGCCAATTTCTCCTAAACCAGCTAAGTAGGCAGCTATTCGCAGGTGGACCATAACATCAGGTGCGGCCTTCCCACTAGCGACCGGCCGGCTGTACTGGGGCCGAAGTTTCCCACTGTTGTCAATGGCGCGCCAGTCGCTTTGGTGACCCATAGGAAAGGCTTCGTAGCCAGCGTTCTCAATAAACTTGGCCAGGTTGATAACCACCAACGGAATATAAAGATAAGTCAAACCTCCGTAACCCATTGCCGAATAATTGCTGAAGAAAGTACCTTCTTCAATGCCTCTAAGACTGCCGCGCATAAAGCGGAAAGCCATGACAACTACTGACCTGGCTTCCGGCATGATCTGTCTGGGGTCCATCTGAATCGGCGCGCCTTCAAACCGTTCTATTGGGGCGATGCCCACGGCGTCCGCTCCCAACTCCAGAGCTTTCTTTTTCACTCTTTCGGTAAAGGTCATTTCTCTTCTCCTTCTGGCAGGTTCTGTTACTGAATTTTACTCCAAGTGGCTTCCTTTGTCTACTAAAGCCAAATCAGGTAGATGGAACCTTTCTCCGGAGAGCTGAAAAGATATTACTGAAAGCTTACTGAGCCGGTGTTGGGGTCATAAACATATTGTTTGCCCTGGGGTGGTGGCGGAATTTGCTGAATATAACCCTTTTCCACCAGCTCCTCTAATGAAGCCGGGTTTCTCCCTTCCTGAGCCCGGAAAGAGTCAATCAGCTGTTTCAGTGGCAATAGTTCTGTCATCGTCTCAGCTTGTTTCTTAGCTTTAATCAT
Source organism: Candidatus Omnitrophota bacterium (assembly GCA_023818865.1). GTDB lineage: Bacteria > Ratteibacteria > UBA8468 > B48-G9 > DSTR01 > JAMWDF01. Next base: position 13,586 of record JAMWDF010000044.1, on the reverse strand, counting down.
TACCCCGGTGTACTGATCAAGGGCGTCGGGGGGTGACAGATCGGTTTCCTTCTTTTCCTTCTTGCTGCAACCACCGAAAATAATTAATGCTGAAAAAATTCCGAGAACGAGAATAAAATTACTCTGTTTCATCTTTCCTCCAAGTTGGCTAAATTCGCTTACCGATATTATAAATGTTAACATTTGGCGGAATCAAAAAGGACGGGATGATGAATCTTCAGATGCCTAGAGAGAGTCGGCAGACAGACGATATTCCTGAATGCTTTCTCCCAAGCTGGTCATTATCAGAGCCGATGCCAGATTTTTTCCCAGATGGAGAGCCGCTCAACCAGGCTTGTATCTACCTAAGAATGAGCCGACAGGCAAGGCAGGCGTCTCTGCAAACAGGTAGATGGTTTTTCAGCCTGGCCAGAGCCGCTCGGACAACCTGGCGGAATGTTTTATGCTGTGGTTCAGGGTGGGGAGAAACCAGGGAAATATATCGTGACGGCTGGCGATTCCGGAAAAAATTTGTTTTATTCCGCGATAATTGAAAGAGGGAGGCAAGAAATGAAAATTCTGCTTATTTCAGCCAGTCCGCGGGGGCAGAGTAGTACCACTCTTAGATTGGCTCGGGAGGTAGCCAGAGCCACTCAGGCGCTGGTGAGTGAAGTTCAGCTGTCTCAGTTAAGAATTGGGTTTTGCCAAGCGTGTAATTTCTGTCACCGGAAGATTATGAACTGCCCTTTGAAAGACGACGCTTTCTCGGTTCTTCATAAGATGCTGGAATCTGACGGGATAATTCTGGCTACTCCCAATTACCTCAATCAGGTTACTGGACCTTTGAAGACTTTAATGGACCGGTCAAGTCATTTCGTTCACTGTTTGCGTCTTCTGGGCAAGTATGTGGCTGGAGTGGTTACTTCTGGCGGGGGGCAGGATGAACCAGTCCTCAATTACCTGAAAGAGTACGCCAATTTCTGCGGGGCTCAATATTCTGGGGGTGTTTCTGCCCAGGCAACTGCAGCTTTTGAAAAGTTCGCTCTAGCGAGCAACCTGGGACAGCGATTAGCCGAGGATATCCAGAAGAAGAGCGTTTATCCGGAGCAAGCCCGGTTGATAGAAAAACTGAAGAAGCATTTCGGGCAGTTGATAGAATTGCGGAAAAATGAATGGGTGGAGGAATACGCTTATTGGAAAAAGCAGCTCTCGCTTCAGTAAAAAGAGCCACCTCGCGGATTTGAACCGCGGACCTGAGCATTACAAGTGCCCTGCTCTACCGACTGAGCTAAGGTGGCCAAAAAACTCAAGGATTTGACCTTCTATATTCTACATTTTCTCTGGTGTATTTTCAACTTTTTGGTAAGCGTTTTCTTGTTCTTTTCCGAACCAGGCAAGCTTCAAGCAAGGCAAGGAATTTTTCCATAATTCAGAATCACTTTGTCAAAAACTGCCTGCATGGGAGTGAAAACTTTGCCTTGTAAAAATTGGTCTCCCAGCTAGAACTGAAGTCTTATTTCTTGGGAAAACTTTAAAGGGGTAAGGGACGCTGGATAAAGGAAAACTTTAGGCTACTGCCTGGCGTTTAATCATCACCCAGAAAAACGCCCTGTTTTCTCAAAACAGCCTGGATTTCTTTCACCGGCAACTCCCTGAGGCTGATTTTTTCTCTGACAGAAATGGCTGCTGCCACTCCAGCTGCCTGACCGGTGGCCAGGCAGGGAACAATTAGCCGCACGGTGTTAGCTGCCTGGTAATCAGCTGAGATACACCGACCAGCGACCAGAAGCCCCTCTATTTTTCTGGGTACCAGACAGCGGTAAGGAATATCAAAGTCCAGCCCTTTGGGATTGTAAAGAGCGTAGTTAGCCGCCAGATGACAACCCAATCTAACGATGGTGTCAGAGAAATGCTTGCTGGCTCGCAGGTCTTCATCTCTTAGAATGTATTCTCCCAGAATGCGGCGACTCTGCCTTACCCCCAGCTGCGGGCCAGTTTCTTTAATTCTGGCATTTTCCCAACCCGGCAGGTTTTCTCTCAGGAAGTAAAGAGCGGAGAAGCATTCTCTTCGGATCTGAATCTCAGTTCTTGATAAAGCGGCCGCGTCTGTGATGTCAATGCCCTTTAGGTGCCGAATCTGATTAGGCATGGTTCCGCCGTTAAGGGCTGTGGCTTGTCTAATAATCTCCTGGTACTTCTCGGGATTTTTCTCAGCAAATGAGTTTACCTTTTCCTGTTGGATCCCTTCTATTACCACCCGCAGGCTAACGTCATGGGTCTGGTTCTCACATAGGCAACCAGCCCGGTAAGCCATATCCCCATCAGCCGTGCAGTCAATAACTACCGAAGCTAAAATAGCCTGCCGGCCGCTCTTGCTTTCAGTAATTACCCCGTGGACCCTGTTGTTCTTCAGTATTGGCTGACAGGCCAAAGTGTGAAGGAGAATTTTTCCGTCGGCTTCATGAATCATTTCAGCCGCCTGCCACTTAAACACCTCAGCCTCAACCGCATAATCTCCGTATTCACTGGACCGGGTCACTGCCTGAAGTGGTTCCAACCGTTTTTTGATTTCCTCCACAATGCCTTGAGCCTTTGGCCGATAGCCATCGCCTACCCCTAATACCCAGACTACATGGGCACCGGTTATCATTCCGCCAAGATAACCATAGCGCTCCACCAGAAGCGTATCAGCTCCCAGCCTAGCAGCGGAGATAGCCGCAGCAATACCAGCCGGACCGCCTCCAGCCACCAAAACATCCACCTGGTTCATCACAGGTATTTTTCTTTCTTCTTCGACGAGAAAATTTTTCTTTTTCATGGCCCTGATTTTAACACGGAAATGGGAGATACCAAAACCACTGGGTGAAAAATCCTCAGTGGGGTTGACTCACGGAAGAATTTTGGCTGTACCAGCCGCCAAACCAAAGGTGATAAACCCAACCTAAGATTCTCATTTCCGCAGTGAGAATATTAGCCTCCAGCAGACTTTTTTTAAACTTATCCTGTCGCCAGCCCGGAGGTATTTTCCCTATTTCCTCAGGTTCAAACGGGTTACCAGTGAGTTTGTAACGGGCGGCTATTTCTCCGGCGCTGGCTAAGGCTCGAGCGGCCCTCTGGTTCACCCGGCTTAGGAAGACAGCAAACCGTTTCTGGTCAGCTTTCCGCAGACTTTGAAGGTCAAGCAGGACCTTGATTGCGAACCATTCCGCCAGTGACCGGAAATTCTTGCTGTAGAAAGCAGGATTATCACCCACCACGATTTCCGGTAGATATCCGGAGGCAAATAAATTGTTCGCTTCCTTAAGGCCGATGACCTGGACAGCCTGGTCATGGATAATAAACCAGTGAACAAAAGAAGCCACTTTTGCCTCACTGGTGCACTCTTCCCTGGTTAAGACCGGGGGGTGAAGTTTTTTCTCTGGGGCTGAGCGGGAGGAAGTATCTTCGGGGCTAGACAAAGATAACCGACTGAAGCCCAACAAGACAGTAATAAACAAAAAGCCTTCCCTGATGTTCACGAATAAATTATACCTTAGGTGTTGTCCAGGTCGGAAATGGGGGCCGAGTATGTTATACTGATGGTGAGAGAGAAAGCCGATGACTGAAAGAGAAAGAGTTCTGGCGGTATTGGCTAATAATTCGCCAGACAAAACTCCCTGGTTTGGGGACCTGTCTTGGTGGTACGCCTATCGGAGAGAAAAAGGGAACCTTCCGGCTGAGTGGCGGGAGGAAGTTGGCTATCTTCAGCTTTACCGGGACGCTGGGTGCGGAATTTATCTTTATGCTCCTTGCCTGTATCGGGTGATTTTTGAGCCTACAGTGAAGATAGGTATAGAAGAAAAAGGTTCCATAACTATTACCCGGATCACCACTCCGGTAGGCACTATTTCTTCGGTTCAGAAGAAATTGGTTGAGTCAGTTACCAGTGCCTATCAGCAATATTTTATTAAGGGGGTGGATGACTTAAAAGTAATGCGTTATATCTTCACCCACCGACGGATAGAGCCAGATTATGCTGATTTTGAGAGGATTGACAAGTTGTGGGATGGATGGGGTATTCCTTGTGCCACCACGCCTTGCTGTACTTCAGCTTTGCAGACTTTACTGACCAGGTGGGCGGGGGTACTCACCACGATTGAATTGTTGAGTGAGGCCAGGGAAGAGGTGGAACAAACCATAGAGGAAATCCAGAGGAGTGATGATGATATTTTTGAAATTCTGGCGAAATCGCCAGCTTGCCTTTTCTGTTTTCCGGAAAATTTAAGCGGTGAGATCACCGGCCGGTCCTTGATGGAAAGATATGAGATTCCTTACTGGGAAAAAAGAATCAGGCAACTGCACCAGGCTGGCAAATATGTGATTCTTCATAATGACGGTACATTGAAAGCTTCTCTTCCCCTGTTGATGGAAACCAGCCTGGATGGGATTGAAGCAGTCACTCCGCAGCCAGCCGGAGACCTCACTTTGGAGGAAATTAAACAATTGGTCGGAGGGAAAAAAACGGTTTGGGGTGGATTGCCGGGGATTTTCTTTTCGCCAGAGTATCCAGAAAATTTTTTCATTAACCACGTGAGAGAGACGCTGGAAGTTTTCCCCAGAGGTTCCCGTTTTGTTCTTGGGGTGGCTGACCAGGTTCCTCCGGATGCTGACTGGAACAGGATTAGACTGGTCAGAGAACTGGTAGAGAAATATGGCTGATGAAAAGCGGTCTTGGTCAGTACCGGTAAAGTTAGAAAGCCTGCCGGATGGGAAACCAGTAATCGTTAGGGTAGCCGGTCAGTCACTTATTCTGGTGAGGGAGGGAAGCCGGGTTTATGCTTTTGGCCAGCGTTGCCCTCATTATGGAATGAGTCTAGAAAGTGGCAAAATCTGTGGTGGCCAGGTTGTCTGCCCGTGGCATCAAGCCCGGTTTGATTTAAACACCGGCCGACCGCTTTCCCCGCCAGGGTTGAAACTTTTGGAAGTCTACCAGGTGCGCGTAGTGGAAGGAATGGTTCTGGTGGAACAAAGACTTCAGACAGAAAAGGTCGTTAAGGTGACGAGCAATCGACAAATAGTTATTGCCGGAGCCGGGGCTGCTGGAGTGGCAGCCGCCATGACTTTGCGTAGATGCGGATTTGATGGCCAGGTGACTGTTATTTCGCCGGAATCTGACTGGCCTTACGATCGCCCCTCACTCACCAAGGATTACCTCCTCGGCTCAGCGTCTGAAGAGAAAATAGCTCTGTTCTCCCCAGAAGATTATCAGCGAAATGGCATCCAGTTTCTTTTTGGAAGAAAGGTGGTTGGAGTGCAGCGGGGTGAGCGGAAGATACTTTTGGACAATGGCCAGGCATTAAGCTATGAGAAATTAATCCTGGCTACCGGAGGTCAACCAAGGAAATTGGGATTGGCTGGGGCAAAGATGCCGGGAGTTTTTTACCTGCGCACTAAGCGACAGGCGTTAACCATTCGGGAGTACCTGCCAGGAGTGAACAGAGTAGTAGTAATTGGTTCAGGTTTCCTTGGCTTAGAGACGGCTGCCAGCTTAAGGAAAAAGGGATTGGAGGTTTATGTGGTAACCCCGGAGAACTTCCCCCTTGGCCGAATTTTTGGAGAACATGTAGGCAAATATTTTCTTAAAATCCATCAGGGAAAAGGGATAAACTTCTACCGGCAAAGCCGGGTGGTAGAACTTATCTCTTGTCCTCAGGGGATTGCGGTTTTGGTTGACAGGGGTGAAAGAGTAGAGGCAGAAATGGTCATTGTCGGCGTGGGGATGGAGGTGGACACTAGCTATCTGGAAAAAACCGGGCTGAATGAAATAGCCGGTGTGCCTGTAGATACCAGACAGAGAACAGCTGACCCGGATATCCTGGCGGCCGGAGACCTGGCTTTAGTGCCTGACTGGTTAGACGGAGGAAGACAACGAGTGGAACACTGGGCAGAGGCCGAGCGCCAGGGACAGGAAGCCGCCAGGAGTGTGTTGGAACTGTCTCCAGGGGAAGCCGGAGTGCCTTTTTTCTGGACAACGCAATATAATATTTTGTTCAGATACGTGGGCTTTAGTGGGAAATTCGACCAAGTGTGTTTCCGCGGCTACCCGGAAGAAGGAAACTTTCTGGCTGGTTACTTCTACCAGGGACGGATAGCTGGCTGCGGCGGGGTAGGTTTCCAGGAAGAACTAATGACTATCAGAGAGTTATTAGCCAGCCGGATACCGGTAAAACCAGAGCAGTTTACTGATAGTAATTTTGACCTAAGAACTCTTCTTCCTTGAAAGGAAGGATGAATATCTGGCCATCGTTTTCTGAATTTAAGAGGTACGCCGGGGAATATACCCTGATTCCTGTGTGGACAGAGATTCTGGCTGACCTGGAAACTCCTGTCACCGCTTTTCTTAAACTTAGGCAGGGAGATTATAGTTTCCTACTAGAAAGCGTAGAACAGGAAGAAAGAACTGGCCGCTACTCTTTCCTGGGGACAAAGCCAGGGTTGATTTTATCAACTAGAGGGAAACAGGGCGAAATTGTCTTCCTTCCTTCAGGGGAAAGCGAAAAGTTTTCCGAGAATGAACCCTTGAGCCGAGTGGAAGAAATCATGGGTATATACCGACAGCCTGGGTTTTCTGGATTACCGCACTTTGCTGGCGGTCTGGTTGGCTATGTCTCTTATGATTTTGTCCGGCAGTTAGAAAGACTACCAGGAACAAAACCTGACCACATCTCGGCTGCTGATACCTTTTTTATGCTAACCGGTGACTTGGTGGTCTTTGACCATTTCCGGAGAAAAGTCATTCTGATAGCCAATGGTTTTGTTAAAGAAAAAGGTCAATCTGGCCAGGTGTACAAGAGCTGTGTTAAGCGGATTGAAGAGATGGTGAATCGTCTGTCTCAACCTCTTTTCCTGACAGAAACAGGTCACAGGCGCTACCGGGGAGAGTTTACCAGCAATATGAGTAAAAACGATTTTGTGGAGAAGGTAAAAAAGGCTAAAAGATACATCCGGGCAGGGGATATTATTCAGGTAGTAATTTCCCAGAGATGGAGCAAGAAGTTGGATGTGCCAGCCTTCAACATTTACCGCAGTTTGCGCTCGGTCAATCCTTCTCCCTACATGTTTTACCTGGAAGCTGGAGAGCTGAAACTGATCGGTTCGTCTCCGGAAATTCTAGTGAGGTTGGAGAAAGGAATAGCCACAGTGAGGCCAATCGCCGGCACAAGGCCGCGGGGGAAAAATGAGGCAGAAGAGCTTACTTGGGAGAAAGAACTTCTTCATGACGAGAAAGAACGAGCAGAACATATCATGCTGGTAGACCTGGGACGAAATGATTTAGGCCGGGTGTGTCAGTCAGGTAGTATTAGCGTAACAGAACTGATGACTGTGGAAAAATATTCTCATGTGATGCATCTGGTATCCAATGTGACCGGATGTTTGGAACCAGGAAAGACCCCTTTTTCCCTTCTGAAAGCCACCTTCCCGGCTGGGACAGTTTCTGGGGCACCTAAGATTCGGGCGATGGAAATTATTGAGGAGCTGGAACCGGAACGGCGGGGTCCCTATGCTGGAGCAGTAGGTTATTTCAGCTTCCAGGGCGACATGGATTTTTGCATTACCATTCGTACTTTCGTGGTTAAAGGAAACAAAATTTATCTCCAAACTGGCGCGGGGATTGTGGCTGACTCTGTGCCAGAACGGGAGTATATTGAAACGAAAAATAAAGCCGCTGGTTTAATGGTAGCTTATCAGCAGGCTGGTCAGATACGATAGCTCTTAGGAGGGTTTGATGGTTTTGATGATTGACAACTATGACTCGTTTACCTATAACCTAGTTCAATATCTAGGTGAACTGAAAGCCAAGGTCTGTGTTTTCCGGAATGATTGCCTTGGTCTTGAGGAGATAAAAAAGTTAAAGCCGGAAAAGATAGTTATTTCACCTGGACCAGGACGACCGGAGAATGCTGGTATTTCCTGTGAAGTAATCAAGGTTTTTGGTTCAGAGATCCCTGTTTTGGGAGTTTGTCTGGGTCATCAGGCGATTGGTTATGTCTTCGGGGGCCGGATTGTCAGAGCCAGGCGGTTGATGCACGGAAAAACTTCTTTGATTCATCACTTGGGTACTGGTCTTTACCACGGGCTTGCTAATCCTTTCCCAGCCACCAGGTATCATTCTCTGGTAGTGGAGAAAAAAAGCCTGCCGGATTGTCTGGAAATTGAAGCCTGGTCCGAGGATGGGGAGATTATGGGTTTACGGCACAAGCATCAGCCGATTTATGGGGTTCAGTTTCATCCAGAATCAATCCTCACCGGTGAGGGTAAGAAACTGCTGAAAAATTTTCTGAAGATTTAAGGTTTAGTTGTTTCCAAAGAAAAACTCCGGGGCTGGCCCGGAGTTTTTCCCCATTTTGAATCACTTATTTCATGGCCAGCGTAACTGGCACTGCCAACGAAGCATCAGAGAGGCGTCAGTGCCGACATGGTAGTCCCCAGGAATGAAATATTCTACCCAGAGATGACCATCAATGTTTTTGTTTAGTTTCCAGTTCAGAATACACTGGGGCAGGTGTCCCCGTTCCTTGCCGGTTCCGAAGAAAACAGGATTTGGCCCATTTTCATTTGCGCGGAGGTAGTTATAAGCCAGGTCAAGTTTCACCTTCGGACTGAGGGCTAAAGAAAGATTGGTCCGGTAAAGTAGAGTGTTGGTCCAGTAAGCTGGTTCGCCCCCTTCCACTGCGTAGGCAAAGAGATAAAGCTCGCTGATCCAAGGCCAACGGGAAAAAATAGGGTCCCAGCCTTCATGTTTGTTGGTGGTAGTAGGGTCATCTCCAGAAAGGTAAGCAAAACCAACATCCAGTGAAGGCTTGAAGAGAAAGGTGGGAAAAGACTTGGTTAGGTAGGCGTAACCGCCGAGTCCTTCCCTGTCTCGGCCGCCGGTGTATTCGCCGTTTTGGCCGGCCAGTTCACCGCGGATTTTCCAAGTGTCCCAAGAAAGCACAGCCCTGGCTCCGAAAGTGTTCAACCCTAAGGTTGGGGTATAGATAGCCTTCTTAGTGTAACTACCTTCTGTTTTGTAGATGTAATAAGGCTCCAAGGAAAAGTTTGCGGTAGGTTTCAGTTTACCATAGAGGACATAGGCGCGCTCGTCAGAGGTATTCAACTGGCGGCCAAGGTCATTAATTACTGGTAGGTAAATATCTCTATCCGGGTCAGAGATGAAGAGAAAGTCAAGGGAATTCTTCTCGTTGATTTTCCAGGTTAGCTTAGCTGCATTAAAATAAGTGGTCCGCGAACCATCATAGGGGGTACCGTCAAGAATAATGAAACCTTCGCCGTAAGTGAAAAGAAAGTCTTGTCTCCCTACTCGCAAATCTAACGGCAGACCTAAAATATTCTTTACATCAAGGTAAAGATTGTCAAAAATTCCTTCGTTGTCATTAACATTTTTACCCTTACTGAGAGGGCTGTTAGGTCCAGTGGTCATATAAATGTCTGGCTCGGTAGTTAGTTTAGCAAACAAACTGATATTATCAGTGATGTTGAATTTTCCCCACAGGCTGGCTTTGAGGCGGAAGTAATTATCCACTGGTTGGAAAGTAGTACTCTTAGCGTTAAAGTCCCAGATGTTTTCAAAATATTCCTGCCTTAAGCGTAAGGATGCCCCGAAGTCAAATTTTTTTTCTTCAGCCACTCCTGCCTGACAGAAACAAATTCCAGCCAACATTACAGCCACTCCCAGCTTAACTCCCTTCCTTCCCATTCTCTCCTCCTTGTTGCCCGGCTACCTGTGGCCGCTTCTTTGTCTCTATAAGTCCTCTTCGCTCAGGAGCCGGTACTTTTTCTGTTTTAGTATCTTTTCCACCTGATCAGGCTGAGAAACCTTGAGGACCAGCGCGGCCTTTTCCGCTCTTTTTATCAAAATGCAGTAAACATCTTCAATGTTGATTCTTTTTTCCTCAAGCAACTGAGCGATCCGATGAAAAGCACCCACCCGGTCTGGAATTTCCACGATGACCACTTCCTGGAAGGAAATCATACACCCGGCCTCTTTGAGTGCCTGGTAAGCTTTCTCGTTGTGGTCGGTGATAATCTTGAAAATACCGAAGGTGCCGCTATCAGCGATGGTGGATGCCCGAAAGTTAATCCCTGACTTGGCCAGAATCCCGGTAATTCGGCTGATTCTTCCTGGCTTATTTTCTAAAAAAATAGAAATCTGTCTAGCCACCTTACAATCTCCTGTTATCAATTACCCGTTTGGCTTTACCAGTGGAAGGGGGAATTGTGCCTGGTTCCACCAGTTCTACCATCGGGTTGACAATAATTGTATTTTTCAATTTTTCCCTAATTTTTTCCTGGATTTCCCGGAGTGATTGTAAATCGCCTCGGAAATATTCCTGCTTTATTTCTACTTGGACTGTTAGCAAATCCAGGCCTTCTTTCCGGTCAATAATTATCAGAAAGTTGGCATCAACTTCTGGTATTTCCATCAGAACTGTCTCAATCTGAGAAGGAAAGATGTTCACTCCTTTAACAATAAACATATCGTCAGAGCGTCCCTTGATTCTTTCAATCCTGCGGTGAATCCTACCGCACCGGCAGATACCTCTGATAAACCGGGTCAAATCCCTGGTGCGATAGCGGATAAGAGGCATACCTTCCCGCTGAAGGGTTGTCAGGACCAGTTCCCCCTCCTCACCCTCAGGGAGTACCCGGCCGGTCTCTGGGTCAATGATTTCCGGGAAAAAGTGGTCTTCCCAGAGGTGCAAACCATGCTGAAAGGGACATTCAAAGGCTACTCCTGGTCCGTTCATCTCGGAAAGACCGTAGCAATTGTAAACCTTAATGTTTAGCGCCTTTTCCAGTTTTTTTCTGGTAGCTTCGGAATATGGCTCTGCTCCCATAATTGCCAGTCTTAGTTTCAAATCGCGCTCAGGCAGAAGTTCCATTTCCGCTACCACCTGAGCGAGATGGAGGCAGTAACTCGGAGTAATGTGGATTAGAGTAGTCCCGATATCCCGGAAGAATTCAATCTGTTTTTGGGTATTCCCAGAGCCAGAGGGGACGACCAGCAGCCCGATTTTTTCCGCCCCGTAATGCAGGCCCAATCCGCCGGTGAAAAGGCCATAGGTCATCATATTCTGGAAGATATCTCCAGGTCTTGCCCCTACCATATACAGGCACCGAGCTACCAGGGAGGCCCAGGTGTCAATATCCTTCTTGGTATGAAAAATTAAAGTAGACTTACCGGTAGTCCCTGAAGAAGCGTGGAGGCGGACCAGTTTCTCAAGAGGAACAGTCACCAGGCCAAAAGGATAACTCTGGCGGAGGTCCTCTTTTTCGGTGAAAGGAAGCTGTTGGATTTCTTCCAGGTGGGAAATTTTGGGGAAAGAGAGTCCAGCTTGGCGAAATTTCTCCCGGTAAAAGGGTGATTTAGTAGCCTGCTTCAGCGTTTCCTGCAATCTGGTTAGCTGGTGCTGGCGCAAGACTTTTTCTTCTATCCTTTCCCACTCTGGTGCCCAGCAGTCAGTGGTGACCTTCATTATTCTCGCCCAGTTGGTATCCTCAGCTAAACAGCTCCTTTAACCGAGCAGTTGATACTGGTTTGGTAAGCAGACTGCCAACAAAGTAAAAGAAGCCACAGCCGACCAAAACAATGTACTCCAGGGTACCCATGCCAATTTTCCCCTTGGCAGTGGCTATTCCGCCAAGCAGAGTAGCCAGGACACCATAAATGAGGCAGCAAATAGCCCCGGTAGCCGTTGCCCTTTTCCAGTAGAAGGAAACAGCGGTACAGAAGATAAAAATTCCTCCCAGGCCAATCGCGGCGTAACCCATAAAGATAGCCAGCAATTCCGGAGGTTTCCGGAAGGCCCACCAAAAAGGAATCAGGATAAAAATTCCGATAGCCAGTTTTGTTAAAGAAAGAAGATTCTTTTGGGGAATCTCAGGGTGCCATATCTGGATGATGTCCCGGCTGAGATTGCCAGCCATTACCATGACCATCCCGGAAAGCGTAGAAAGAGCCGCAGCAAAGACGCCGGTGATGTAGATTGCGGTCAGCGGTTTTCCGGAAGTCATCGCTAGATAAGGAGCCGCTAAATCACCTTTCCAGGGAGCAATATTCATTAGTTGTTTACCAAACAAGGCGCGGCTGCAAAGGCCGGTGATGGCATTAAGGAAGATTGGCGGTCCGGCAACCAAAAAGACCATCAAGGTAATGATAGTGAAGTCCTTTTTGGTAAGCTGTCTCATGCCCAGGAACCGGGCCACATTGTGGGGAAAACCAACGGCCATAGTTAAGAAAATAAAGAAAGTGGACACTACCCCAGACAAACGGGAGAAAAGGTGGGTGTTGCCCACTCCAGGAAGGTCATAGCGAACCAGGTTTAAAAGTTTTGGGTCTTGCAGAGCTAACCGAGTGTTCAACGCGGCTGGTCCACCGACTAAGGCTAAAGCCGCAATTCCGAGAAGGAAGCAAGCGATTCCTAAAACAGCTCCCTGGACCGCTAGTGACCACTGGGTGCCAGTATAACCACCGACAATCATGTAAATGAAGACGATGACCGCAGAAAGAATCAAGCAGGGAAGTGGATCCATACCGGTCACCGCATACCAACAGGTAGCTCCAGCTTTGAACTGGCCAACCGCGTAAAGGAGCATGAAAAAAATCATTACTAAACCGGCCAAGGACTGGACTATTTTACTCTCAAACCTCAGGCCGAGAGCATCCGGAACAGTTTTCGCTCCGAACTTTCTTGAGTAGCGCTGCATTACTCGGCCAGTCATAAAAAAACAAGGCACGATCCCGAAGATAGTCCAGATGCCGGCAAACCACATACCTGCCCAGCCAACAGTATAAGTGATGCCCATCATTCCCAGGGTTGCCCAACCGCTTAACCAGGTGGCGCCTAAGGCCAAACCAGTGACTACCGGACCGATATCTCGGTGGCCCACCAGAAAGTGTTCAAAAGAGTCAGCTTTTTTCCGGCTGAAAAAACCCAAGAGTGTAGAAACGATTAGCATAATAGCGATACCCACACTGGCCCACAAGGTGAAATACGCATCTGGTTGGGGAAGAGACCACATTCCTTCAGTCATTTTTCCACCTCCTCATAGTTATAGCCAAACCGACCGCTATTAGAACGACACTGGCTATAATCACAGTCCACCAGGCTATCCATCCTCCATTCATTCGCCCTCCTTACTAAAGGTTTTCTACTTGCTGCTGCGACAGAAGATTTTTCCCGCTGTAAGTCAGGACTCGCTCAGCCTTTTCCATGTCTTCTACCCTTAGGACAACCACAGCTTTCCCACCTGATTTTTCCACGAAAGCATACATATACTCCACATTGATACTATTTTCTACCAATATCCCTAGTATCTCAGCTAATCCTCCAGGGCGGTCTTCCACCTCCACCGCCAGTACTGGGGTGACATTAACAGAAAAGGACTCCTGGCGTAAGATTTCCACTGTTCTTTCAGTATCGTTGACGATGAGACGAAGAATGCCATAGTCTGCCTTGTCAGCCAGGGCCAGAGCTCTGATGTTTATGCTGTTTTTAGCGAGAAGGGAGGTTAACTCGCTCAGTCGTCCCAGCCTATTTTCCAAGAAAACAGAAACTTGTTTGATG
>JAMWDF010000043.1 GCA_023818865.1 Candidatus Omnitrophota bacterium | reverse complement strand
TTTACCGGGAGCAAATAAGGGTTAGCGGCAGTTTAGCCAGTCGGGGACACCTGGGTTTTGCTGAGCAGCATGAGGCTTTTATGGAAGCCATTATCCAGGGGAAAAAGGTCCCCTGTAGTTTTGAAGACGCGTTTGAGGTCCTGCTGATGACCCAGGCCGTGGACCGTTCTTTGGCTACTGGCCACACCGTTTACCGGCAGGAGATGCTGAAAGAGGTCCAATCCCTTTAAGAATCTTGAGAGGAAGAAGTGGGGAAAATTCGTCCTTATCAATCCGCAGACTGGCCAGCAGTCCTTTCTCTTTGGAACCAGACAGCGGAAAATCGCTGGGTTTACTATCCTTTGACCGAAGAAAAGTTTCGCTGGCTTTTTGCGGAAAGACCTGATTTCTCGCCGGAAAATTTCCTGGTGGCCGAAGATACTTTAGGGGTGGCTGGCGGGATAATTTTCCGCCTTCAGCCTCAAGGTAAGGCGGAACTTCTGGCTTTTTTTGTCCGAGACGGCCAGTTTTCTCACCCGGCAATGAGTCTTTTGATGGCCGAATGCCTGGAAATTTTAAGGAAAAAAAATGCGACAATTTTAGCGACCACCAGTCTTTCCCATCCAGCCGCCAGTGATACCGCTCTCCTTGAATTTTTCTGGTCTCACCGTTTTTTTATCCCAGCAGTTAACGACCCACTGATTGACCAGAAAATTGCTTCCTTGGGCACCTGGATGAGCCGGGACTTGGCTGATTTTTCCGTCCCCGAAGAAATCCTGGCTCGGGAAAAGAAACTAGAGGTAGCAGGTTTTTCTTTCCCGGTTTTTTCTGACAATAAGCATCTTTTAGCCGATAAGGAGTTTGATGTTTTCCCTTTTTCCGGCATCTTCCAGAAAGTGGTCAAATTAAATTCACCCCGGGAGCACTTCTTCCCGGCAGTTTGGAGAAACCGGATTGTGGCTGGGGTGATGGTCTCTGAACCAGGCGCGGCCACAGATTGGCGCAATTACGGGTGTGACTGCGGTCTTTTTGGCCCAGCCGGAGTAAGGAGAGACCTGCGGGGAACTGGACTGGGAACTGTCCTTTTGTTCAAGAGTATCCACTTCCTGAAAAAACTGGGCTACCAACAGGCGCTTATCCCGACCAATCCTACTACTGTCCCGTTTTACCAACGAGCTGGTTTTCGGATTAGCCGGGTGACTGTCTTGATGGAAAGGCCAGTTGGTCAGGTCAAGGTAAAATTTAAGGAGGTCCCTTAATGGTTGAGAAAAAGACTCTTGGCTCGGCCAGATTTCCTCTGGTGGAAATCAGCGGCCAACCTTACCAGATGGGCTGGATGTATGGCCAGAAGTGCCATCAGTTGATCCGGGAGTTTGTCAAAGATTTTGATGACATTATCCTGCCCCGGCAGGTTCGGGAAAAAGGAAGAAAGATTGTTCAGCAAGCCATTCCTTTGGTGAGAAAGTATGCGCCGGAGCTCTATGAGGAAATGGAAGGAATAGCGGCTGGGACTGGTTTGCCTTTGGAAGAAATTTTTAAACTGAACTGCTCTTCTGAGCTTTATGCCTGGCTTGGCTGTGAGTGGAGCCGCAGGCACACCACAGTGCAGGATGCCTGCACCAGTTTTGCTCTCAGCCAGAAAGACGGGAGTTTAGTTGCCTGGAATATGGATTGGTGGCCCAAATGGCAGAAGTATCTGGTCTTGCTCCACGGGATACCTGATTTTGGCCAGCGCTTCCTATGCGTGGCGATGGCTGGTGCCTTAGGCCGGCCAGGGTTGGCAGAAAAGATAGCCTTGGCAGCTAATTACCTACCTTACCGGGCCAAACCTTCCTCCATTGAGCCGGAGACTCACTGGTCCGGTCCAGGCGTGCCTTACAACATCCTTTCCCGAATGATTCTCCAGCAACGTAGCACCGAGCAGGCTTTAAAACTATTAAGGAAAGTTCCCCGGATGGCCTGCGTCAATTATACTATTGGTGACTGGCAAGGTAATATTGTCTGCGTAGAAACCTTACCCAGCGAAATGGCGATCATTACATCAGAAGAAAAGCTTCTGGTCCATGCTAATAATTACCACAGTTCCCAGTTCCATGGTTTTTCAGAGAAAGAGCAAGAAAAGCATGACCCGAGAGCCTGGTTTGGCCGCCAGATCTTGAGAAAGAAAGACACCATCGGGAAGAAAGAGATTTATCTGGCCCAGCGGGCCCATTTTCCCGGGAAACCCGCTGGCATCTGCCGCCATGTTTCTTCAAAAGACAAGAGTATGACCCTGCTTTCCTTTGTAGCGGAAGTAGGGAAAAAGAAGATGACTGTGGCTTACGGACCACCTTGCCAGCACCGTTTTTTCCCCTATACCCTGTGAGTGACTATGAAAGAATTTCTTATCGCCGTCTTTCTTCTGCTTTGCAGCAACGCTTTTATGACTTTTGCCTGGTACGGACACCTGCGGTATCTGAAGGAACAGTTCTGGCTGGTAGCCGCCATAGCCAGTTGGAGTATCGCTTTCTTTGAGTACCTCCTTCAGGTGCCAGCTAACCGTATCGGTCATCAAGTAATGAGTGTTAGCCAACTGAAAATTATTCAAGAAGTGATTACCCTTTCTGTCTTTGTTCCCTTTTGTGTCCTTTTTTTGAAAGAAGAGGTCACCTTAGATTATCTTTGGGCCGGGTTATGTCTCCTGGGCGCAGTTTTCTTCCTTTTCCGAAAAAAACTTTGCGGAGTCTAAAACATCAGGAGGTTGTATGTACCAGATTCATCCGCCAGCTGTCTATGTTCATCAAAGCGTGATGGCTAATCCAGTTTATCGCGCTAGGGTAGAGAAGGTAACTTCTGGTCTATCTTCTGTCCAGGAAATCAACACTTACTCAGACCAGGACTTACCTGACCTTTACCGGCAAGGCATTGCCAAGAACCGGGTAGCGATGGGCACCCTGGAGAAAATTGAAGACCCGATTTTAGTGTTTAATACCTTCCAGTTTGGGAGAGAGAAAGAACTTCTGTCCTGGCAGGAGAAGTGGCGGGAAGAAGGGATACCAGTTGGTTCTGACCTTCTGGGACTACGGGCTTTTGCCTGGTCTCCCTATAATTTGAAGGAGGACAGAAACAGAGAGTATAAGGTATGCCGACCTTGTTGGCGGATACATTTACAAACAGGTTGCCTTCACCGCTGCCTTTACTGCGGATTAGGTGGTCTTCTGGTGGCCGCGGTCAACATAGAAGAATACTGCCAGCATCTCCAGGAGATTATTGACCGGCACCCTTGGCAGAAAACCTATCTTCTTGACGATGACGCTGACCCGCCTGGTCTGGAGCCAGAATTGGGTTGTTTGGGAAAACTGATTGAGTTTTTTGGCCAGCAAAAGGATCGGTATCTCATCATCCACACCAAGACCTGGAATACCCAGTGGATGACCAAACTGAAGTCCAACGGAAACACCATTATCGTCTGGTCAATCAGCCCAGTTACCCAAAGTACCCTGATTGAGGCAAAAGCTGGAACAACGGCTGAAAGGATTCAAGCAGCCAGAATATCTCAGGAAGCTGGCTACCAGATACGATACAAGTTTAAGCCCATCATTCCAGTCAGAAACTGGGAGAAAGAAGCCAGGGAGACCATAGAGCAAATCTTCACCTGGACCCAACCAGATGTCATCAGTCTGGCCTGCTTTATGTGGATGGATTTCTATGAGATGAAAAAGCGACTGGGAAAATTATGGCATTTGCTTGACCCGGAATGTGTGAAAGCCGCAGAAGAAAAAGCTGGCCAGGCTGACAATCCTTGCACCGAACCTTTCCCGGATGAAGTAAGAGCGAAGATTTACCGGTACTACTTGAAAGAAATTAGACGTCACAAACCAGACTTACCAGTTTCCTTATCCACAGAAAGCTGGCAGATGTGGTCAGCTCTCGGACCAGAGTTGGGCTTTACCGCGACCGACTATGTCTGCGGTTGTGGTCCGATGTCTACCCCGAAATGCCAGCGGTTGACCGAGCATCCATTCCAGGCAGCAGTTAAAGATAGTCAAGGCATTCCTGGGACTGGCCAGGAAGATTGATTTTGACACAAAGTGCCAAAGAAGAAGGAGGGTGAATGAAGATTTTTATTCTAACGGATTTAGAAGGGGCAGCCGGAGTGACCAGATGGTTTCAGGCTGACCCAGGAGCCAACAAAGAGGCTTACCTAAGAGCCTGTCACTGGCTTACCGGCGAGGTGAATGCCGCAGTGGCCGGAATTCTTGAGGTTGAGCCGAAGGCAGAAGTGGTTGTTTGGGACGGCCATGGCGCCGGCGGAATTCTCCTGGAAGAACTCCACGTTCAAGCTAAACTCATTCCCCGCGGGTTTATCCGGTCTCCGTATACTCTGGATGAAGGGTATGAAGCCATGCTGATGGTGGCTCAACACGCTAAGGCTGGTACCCCAAGGGCGACCCTCTGCCACACTTACTCTTCCCAGAGTGTTTACCGCTACTGGTTGAATGGCCAGGAAGTAGGAGAGATTGGTCTACGTGCCTATGTGGCTGGGGCTTTGGGAGTACCAGTAATTTTTGTCAGCGGAGACCAGGCGGCCTGTGAGGAAGCGCAGAGCCTTATCCCTGGGGTGGAAACAGTGGCGGTGAAAAAGGGCTTGCACCAGGAACTAGCCATTACTCTAACCCCTAAGAAAGCCTGTGAGCTGATTCAGTCAGCCGCGGCTAAAGCCCTGAATCAAAAAGAGAAGGTTAAACCGGTTTTTCCTCCGCCGCCTTATACCTTCCGGGCCCAGTTCTTGCATACCAATGTCACTGAGGAATTCTGTGCCTTGTATCGTCAGTTAGCCAGAGTGGATGCGTTTACGGTGGAAACAAAGGGCGAAAATCTAATTGAAGTTACCAGGCCTTTTGCCTAAAAAAATGAAAAAAATCTTCTGGTTAAGCTGTGTTTTTTTGGCGGGCAGACTGTTTGGTGCTCAAATTCCCCAGGGAACCAACTGGTTGCCAGGCGCTGACTTTGAATCGGCCACAGGCAAGGTGATTCCTGCTGGTTTTTCTTTCTCTAATCTCCAACTGTCCATAACCGACCAGGCTCATTCCGGCAAACACGCTTTGAAAGTGACCCCCTTGAAGGACGAGGCCTGGCTGCGATTTCCCATCCAGATACCAGGCGGGCCGACCAGAAAGTTTGTCTTCACCTTTTGGGCAAAGACTGATTATGACTCAGAAACAGGCGATGCCGTTTCCTTCTATCTTCACACTTCCACTCCAGGTTTTGTCGGAGCTGGCTCAGGTTTTCCCCGGACAAGATTTAAGTATTTGCAGGACTGGACTCACCTTGGCGGGGTCATTACCACTGATGTCAGCCCAATTGGCTGGTTTCGCTTTATCTTTTACACCACCAGACCAGGTTTAAGCGTTTACCTTGACGACCTGTTTTTTACTGAGGTAACCGAGCTGCCAGAAGAGAAAGTGAGAGAGTTGCTCCAGGGTACCACCCTAACCCCAGAGATGAACCTAAGCGCCATGGCTGGAGAAAAGACTGACTATATCTTTGGCAACAAACTGACTAACAGCAGTTTTGAATTGCCAGGAAACTGTGGCTGGGGACACTTTGGCGGAGGTAAGCTGAGAAGAATTCAGGGTGGCTCCCAGGGTAGTTGGTGTGTTAGCGCTGACCGGCTCTGGTATCAACGCCTTAGCCTTCGCCCCTACCGCCAGCACACCTTTTCTGCCTGCTTTAAGTCCCAAGGGAAGAAAACCGTCAAGGTAGAGTTTCTGAATTGTTACAGCGAAGGCTACCGGACCAAAGAGGCCGCCATCAAGCAACTCTTCTCCGTGGATGATAACTGGAAACGCTTCTCTTTTTCTTTTGTCCCAGCGCCTAACCCGGCAGGTAATGCCTACGCTTTAAGGCTGAGCGGAGATGTTCTGATGGACGAAGTGAGACTGACCGAGGGAACAGAGACCAACTATCAACCAGCCAGGGAAACAGAGTTTTCGCTTCATACAGAAGCCCAGTTTAATCTTTTCCAGGCCGGGGAGAAGACCAGCCTTATCCTTTCCGCTTACAACTACGGCCAGAAGGCTAAGCAAGAAAAAGTAAGGGTGCGTTTGATTGATTACTGGGACCAAGAGGCTTGGAAAGAAGAAAGAACAGTAATGATTTTGCCAGGGGGTTTCTCCCAGCAAGAACTTCTTCTTCCGGATAGCTTACGGGGCGCTTTCCGAGGACAACTTGAGAGCCAGCAGAACGAAGTCCTGGCCCAGCAGGTTATTTCGGTTATTCCCCGGCTGTCTCATACTGGCTTGAACCCAGAATCAAAGTTTGGCAGCCTGGTCCATCTTAACGAAGAAAACCTCTCTGTTGCCCAGAAATTGGGGGTGAAGTGGACGCGGGATCACTGGTCGTTCTGCTGGTACCGGTTAGAGCCAGAACCAGGCCGGTGGAATTTCCAGGAGGCTGAAGAAAAACTGGAAAAGGCGAGAAAATACGGACTCAGCGTTTTTGGAGTACTTCACGGAGTGCCTGCTTGGGCCAGCGTGGACGGGACCCAGAGTTACACCAGCCGGCCGAAGGACTGGAAAAAGTGGGAAGAGTATGTGGAGAAAACAGTCAGCTACTTCAAGGGAAAAGTAAGGGTGTGGGAAGTCTGGAATGAGCCGCAATCAGCGGAATTCTATGAGGAGCTCTGCCGGCACACCTATCCGGTGGCGAAAAAAGCTAACCCGGATTGTCTGGTAATTGGTCTTTCTTCCACTCTTTTTTCTGGCTCCTTCTTAAAGGAGTTTGCGGAGCGAGGAAACTTAGCCTATCTGGACGAACTTAGCAGCCATATTTACCACTACAAACCAGGTTTGGAAGAAACTTTTCAGAAATATAGCCATCTTTTAGGTGGTAAACCTGTCTGGAATACTGAAGGCGGTGGCTGGGGAGGTTCCACTTTCTATACCACCAGGCCAGATTACAAATCAGGCCGACCTGGAGTCCAGCAGGTAGGCAAGTACTACACCACGGTTTACTCCCTACCCTTTGTTCGCCTTCACTGCTATTACTGGAATGTCTGGCCAGCGGATTATAACCCAGCCTTTGAATATTCTTGGACCTTTTTTGAGCATGACAGCAGTGTCAAGCCAGAAGGAGTGGCGTACGCGGTCACCGCGGCTAGCCTGGAGGGTAGTCAACCAGTTAAGTTGTTGGCTAAAGGAGGGGTAAGAATCCATATTTTCCAGAAAGAAGGAAGAACTATTCTGGTCGGCTGGCAAGATGAAGAAGAACAGGTAGCGATAAGCCTGCCTCTGTCAGGTCCCTTTCTCCATCGGGATATTATGGGGAATGAAAGAAAAGTGGTCTCCAAAGGCCGGCTGGTCTGGAACCTGGGGAAGGAGGTGAGTTTTCTGGAGCGGCCAGGAGAAGCGAAGGAGATCATTAAGGTGGTGGAAGAAGCGCTAAGTGGATTGAAGGAGACAAAGTCTCTGCCAACTGATAAACGAGTTCCCCTTGAGATTGAACAGTTGTAGGATGAAACCAAGAAGAATTAACAGCCATCTTCTGGCCATCAAGGCAAGTTTGCACAATCATACTGATGAGCAGGGTAAACATCTGGCTGGTTATCCGGTGGAAAGTTTGCTCTCCTTTCTAAGGAAGGAGAAGTTTGATATAGCGGCGATCACTGACCACAACCAAGTAGGTTCAGCCCAGGCCTTTTCTCTGGCTAAGAAACACCCAGTCTTTGGTCTTTGGCTTCTGCCTGGTTTTGAAGCGAATGAAGAGGCAGCCCATATTGTTTCTTTGAAACTTGGCCGAAGAAGTTACCGATTTTTTTGTCACCCTTATCGCACCTTCCAGGAAAGCTGGACCGAGCAAGTGAAGGCCAGGATGAAAAATTGCCAGGCGGTGGAACTTGACCAGACCATTTCTTTCAAACCAGAACTTCTCGCTGGCTATCAGTCTCTGGCGAAGAACTGGCCAGTCCTAGCCACTGCTGATTTCCATAGCAGCCTGTTTGCTCTAAAAAATTTTTTCACTGTTATTCTGGTCCGGGAGAAATCTTTTTCTGGTCTGCTGGCCGCCTTAGAGCAGAGAAACCTGGTTGCTTTCTACCCGGATATCCTTTCTTGGAAAAGGAAATTTGTTTCTCCAGCAAGCCGCCAGGCCCTGGCTTGTCTCCAGAGAAAATATCCTAAGCTTTTTCAGATAGAGCCGGCAGTAGAGCCAAAGGCTATGGGGGAAAAAGATATTCAAGAGTACTGGTCTAGCCAGCTCATAACGCTGAAAAAAGGCTATTGTTCCGCCAGCCTTTTGCCAGACTTTGGCGGTCAACTGGTTTCTTTCAAGGTGAAAAAAACGCAGTTTTTCTCCCCGGTTTTCCCTACTTTTCTAGAATCTCCCAGAATTTTTGCTTCTCACCCGACATTTGAAAGTAACTTTTCTCGCTGGAAGATCCTCTCCCAGAGCGGAAACTTTCTGGCTCTGGAGTACCGGATAGAAAAAGCACCCTGGCGTGGATTGTTACTCCGGCGGAAAATAAGCCTGGGAGAAAACTCGCTTTCCCTGCACCTCTGGCCGGAAAACTACACTGGTAAACCAATCTGTTTTTCCCCCTGTTTCACCTTCAACTTTCTAAGAAAACCAGGGGAAATAACCAACTTGAAAATTCTGAAACCTGAGCCAGTTGTTTCTCAAGAAACACCCTGGCGGGCTTTGAAGAAATGTCCTGGGGCTCGTTTGGCCCGTCTAAAGTTAACCAGTCCAGCTTTCGGTTCTGTTTCTCTTTCTTGTGAAACAGCGGGGTTGGAAGAGATTCATCTCTGGGATAACCTTTTTGAAATGAGAAGTCTGGTTTCTTTCTGGCTGAGAGAAGAAGTTGTCCCGGCGAAAGGAAAGGGTTATGAGACCACTTTTCTCCTGGAGGCGAAGTAATAAGAAAATCTGGGCGATTTTTTTCTTATTTTGGTCTGTCAAAGGCCAATCTCAACTGGCCGATAACATCCTCTGGGATGGCGGATTTGAGGTCGGGTTTGGCAACTCTTTCTGGTCAGTGGTTCCCGGCAATTACGGTCCAAACTTTCGCTCAATGTGGCAGGCTGGGGTCCTCAAGTTAGAAAGGCCTGTAGCCAGCCGGTTATATTATCTGCCAAGTGGGGACTATTATCTGGCGGCTTGGGTGAAACAGGGACCAGATTTTGGTCGGAAAAAGTCTTCTCTCCGCCTACTTTTAACCAATCAAAATAACCCGAGAGAAAGGGAATCTACCACCTTCTCCCATATTTTTGAAGTTCCCCCTGGAGAAAACTGGACCGAAATTGGCTTTCCCTTGACGATTTCCTCTGTCCGCAGTCACTTCTTTCATGTAGAACTTTGGCCAACAGTTTTTGACACTGACATCCTGGTGGATGCGGTGAGTCTCACTTCCGGGAAAAATCCGCCGGAAGACTTTCAGCCATTTTCACCCATAGAAGCCGGTTTTCTTATTCCTGAGGAAACTTGCACCTATGTTGACGGAGAGGAACCAGAAGTTTTTCTCCTGATCCGCAATCACCGGGCACCGGTTTTTGCCAGGGTAGACTGGGAAATCTATAACTACCGGGAAGAGCTGGTAAAGAAAGGCTCTTATCAGGCAAAGATTCCCGCAAAGACTACTCTGAGGTATCGCCTTTCAGTGGCTGACCTGCCTTATGGTGGTTACCGGCTGGCGGCCACTGTGGCTGGTAGCCAGATTCTGCCAGACGCTTTCTTGGCAATTCTTCCCCGGATTAACCAGAAATCTCATCCGCTTTGGGGAGCTTGCGCTAACCTGGGTGATAGTACTAGGAACTTCACCGCCAGGCTAATGAAAAAACTGGGTATGAGTCACTCTTACATCATCAGCGCCAGCCAGCCTGGTCGTTGGGCAGAGGTAGAAAAGCAACCTGGACAATACACCTGGATAGATGAGTCTGGACTGAAGCAAGCCGTAAAATTGGGTATTGAGCCAGCAGTCTGCCTGGAAGTTTTCAAGAAGCCACCCACTTTTGCTGCTATCTGGCTGAAAGACGGAATTCTCCTTGATGAAAATGCGTTCATAGAGGCTGTTTGCCGGTACGTAGAAAATTTTGTCCATCATTACGCCGGCGTGGTAGACACAGTTGTCCTGGAGGACGAAATTAGTTTCCCGCCTATTGAACAACTTCTTCGGGTGTATAAAGCAGCCAAGAAGGCAGCGAAGAAAGCCGCGGAAGAAAAAAAGACCAGGGTTGATTTCAGCCTAAACACGATGTTGGAAAACTGGCAAAAACTGCTTAACTCGGCTGACCCGGCTGAGTTTGATTTCTTGAGTATCAACTCCATCCATGACCCAACGACAACTGCTAAGCTTCTGGCTTTTGCCAGGACAAGTGGCTGGAAAGGCGAATACCTGGATGTGCCAGCGGTTGGTCAGAGAACCTTGCCCCGCCCAACCTCTCTGTTGATTGATTCGCCTGCGGTTGGGGGATTGCCGCCGAGCGGTTTTCTCTGGCAGCACATTCTAAGTTTTTGGTTGAACCGGCCTTACGGAGACGAAGATATTTCCCATGGGCCGCTACTGCGAACTGGGTACTATGACCTCCGGGTGATGTCGGCTTCTGTTTACTATCCACTGGGTTTGAAAAGCGGGGTGGAGTATGATAATTCGCCCAGCCTGGGGTTCCAGGTAGTGGCTATGCTCAAGCATCTTCTTGAAGGGATGAGACCGGTTCGGGAAATCCCTTCAGACTTTTCTCTTTCCGGGTATCCAACCAGCCACCAAGGAGTAGCCGCTTATCCTTTTCGGGAAAAGAAAAAAGCGGTGGTCATCCTTCTAGCGAAAAAAAGACAAGACAATGAGAAATTCTGGCGAATTAAAGGTCTGGACTTTCTGACTGCCGAGCCGCTTGACTTCTATGGTCAGCCAAGAACAGTGAAGGCAGGAGTTTTAGAGATACCAGAACTGCCAGTGTATCTGAGGACTACTGCGGAGAAAATTCCTTTAGTCCTGGAAATGTTAACCAAAGCCGATATTTCCCTTAAGCCAGAACGAGAAACAAAAACCTTTCAGTCAGGTCTTTTTACCCTGGAAGTCGGGTCAACCCTGCCTGGCTTTTTCCGCTTAAGTCTGCTGGCTGAAGAGAAAAGGCAACTGCTTTTGGACGGCATTGAATGCCAGCCAGAGGCAAAGTGGGAAAGTTTAACCGCTATCCCTGGCCGGTTGATGAATACGGTGGATATAAGTTTTACTGGGGAAAAAGACCCGCACCGGTTCCGTTCCCTGGCCTTCCGGCTCTTGCCAGAAACCTGTGAGATTACCTGGACTCAGATGAATGCTCATCCTGTCCCTTTAGCAGGTTCTTTCCGGATAAAACTCAGCCAGGATATAACCAACCGCCGGATAATCCTGGAGCAGGCCGGCAAAACCCTGCTTGGAACAATGAAAGACAGCTTGAGGGCCGCTCCTGAGTTATCCCTCGGGCTGAAACCAGAAAGTAGCCGGCTGAAGGTCCTTGGCCTGGTCACCATAGACCTGCCGGCTTCAGGAGGACAGGGTTCCTGGCAACCGTCTAATGGACTCAGGTGGCAAGAGCAGGCAGGAAAGTTCTATCTGGGTTGTGACTACCGACTGCCGCCGATACCCATCCCTGGTTCCACTGCCGCTATCCAGAAAATTTTCTTAAAGTGTTTGCTTTCCCTAGACATTAGTTCACCTTGAGCAGTTTGTTTTTTCTCTTTGTTGTCTGCTGGCTGGTATCCTGATAGGGTATAATATCCCTAACTAAACTGGTAATGCGGACAGAGCCAAGAACCGAAAGATGCACGAACTGAAAATTGTCACCATTCTGGTAGATTTCCTGGAGAAATTTTGCCAAGAGAAAAAGCCAGAGAAAGTACTCGGTTTAACCTTGCGGATTAACCCTTACAGTTGTCTCAGCCAGGAAAGTCTATCCCTGGCTTTTTCCACGTTAACCAAAGATAAGCCTCTATTGAAACAAGCCAAATTGAAACTGGTGAGAAACGAGGACCCAACCAGCCAGGAAGTGGTGGTTGAAAGTGTAGAAATTCTTACCTGAACCTACCTTACTCAAGGAAAGGCTGCTCGGCTATTTGCCCTTTTCTTCTAAGACCTCAGCGCCGATCTGGGAAAGCGTCTCTTTAACTTTTTGATCCAGCGTGGTTTGTTTTATCCCGTCTTCAGCCTTGGCTTCCAGGCTAACCTCTAACCTTGTCTCTGCTCCTTCCTGCCGCAGTGGGGTTACCACGCCCCGGACAAAATCGGAAAACTTATCCCAGGGAATAACAGCCTTCAAAAAGTAAGCCCGAACGGTTTTAGCCGCGGCTATGCCTGGGTAGGCTGGAACCTCACTGGTTTCTCGGACAGCTGAACTCGGAGTTGTTTTAACCAGGGTTTCCCCTTGTGCTTCCGGCTGCTTCTCCTTTGGCTCCCGCACTAAAATAGCCTCATCATCCAGTTGCTTCAGGTCTATTATTTGTTTGAAGAAGACTTGGTCAGCGAGCTGAAGGCCGAAGATACCTTCCTGACATCCCTGAACAATACCTTCAAACAGAACCTCCTTGCTCTCCACTAAGGGCAAATTAGGATACTTCAAGAAGCATTCATAGACTTCACTAAGGGACTTTTCTTTTTCATCCGCAGTAAGGGCCTTTTGCAGGATACAGCGGGGAGAAATTTTCCTTAATAGTCTACCCTCCCCCTCAAGGTACTCGTACACCCGGTCAGCCAGCGAAACCTTGATGCCTACCGTGGGCAAGCCAAGGTCCAGCGCCTGCACTCTCTGGTCCTCGGCTTTGAGAAGATGACGGTAGGTGCTCAGCAACTGGTGGTCTATACTCCCTTCAATATCTTTGATCTTGTTCTCCAGGGCTTTTTTGTTTTCCCCTGAAAGCTGGCGCATTAAAGCCTTGTCGTCAGCGATGGCCCGATAGGCTAAATATCTTTTGACATTCTGACGGGTGTTAGCAAGGTCACCTTCATCTGCGACTAACAGTAGCAGCGTGTTTTTGTAAGCCCGAAATTTCTGGCCGCATTTTTCCAGCAATTCGCCAGCCAAGGCACTGGTCTCCTCTGACGGCCAGGTGTATTCCGGAGAAAAAATCGCCAGTTTCAGTTCCTTGGTATCCGGAAGGTCCTGGGAAGTCCTTGGCCATAGGGTAACCCTGAATTTGTTCCCAGCATGTTTTTCCGTCCGAGCTTTAATTTCCTCGGTGATTTGCTCAGGCTTGACCGCCTCTTCTTTTTCCACAATCACCCGGTTTAAGTTCGGCTGGTTGGAAAATTGATAGACGCCGCCTTCCACATGCAAATACCAGAGTTCATCCTCAAGTCGCCGCAGAGCGTCGCCAATGATGGCTGGGGGCATCCCTGGTTGAACGGTAGCCAACCGTAGCCGTTGAATCCCCACTCCGCGTCTTTCGCTCCCGCTGAAAGAGGCAAAGAAAATAGCCCGCGCCAGACCGGTCGCTACTCCAAACCGTGCATATTCTGAGCCCAATTCCCGGTCAATTCTCTCTGCTTTGGCGTTCGGGCCGTCAATATCCGAGACGATTACCCCCTGAAATTCGTTGCCGATGTGGCGCAAAAATTCCCCGCGCACTGCTGGATTACTGAGGTTGATGTGGGCTGGCAAAATCAATGGCGCCTGGTGGCGACTCTGGTAAAGTTCCCCTACCAGGTTAGCCAGCAGGCGTAGCACCCCGCGGGTGCGCTGGAAATCCGGGTAAGTGCTCCACCGTTCAAAAAGCACATCAATTAACTCCGGATGGAAAGGATAAGCCTTGAGCATTCGCTTGCGGTAGGCTGGTTCGCGCACCTCTTTGGACACATCATCGCCCAACCGTTGATACATCTCAAAAAACGCGTCCACTGTCTGGCGGGCCTCTTGCGGGTCGCCTATATCCTCAAACAGCCGCCGCCGGATTACTTCATAGATTTCTTCGCCCTCCACCGGCGTCTTAATACTCTCCACCCGCCTAAAAACCTGCTGGAGTTCATGGAGCGCCCGCTCACCGTCTTCTCCGTACGGCGCGCTGGAAGGCAGGGTCACCACTAAGGCCACCTGAGGCAGCACCTTCACCGTCTCAGTCAGTTCCTGGAAAAAAGCCACTGCCTGGTCGCGGAACTCTTTGGCTTTGACTGCGTATTCAACGACCTCATCCATCAGGATGAGTGTCGGCTTACTAGCTAGCAATTGATGAAGTAAGTCCTTACCAGGCGCTAAGCGTTTGGTATCATGCGACTTCAGGAGTTCGTAGCAGCCCAATTGACCGGCTATCTCCCCCCAGGGTGTCCTGCCCTTGAGCACATCAGCCGCTGTGCCTACGAAGCTCACCACCGCGGCTTCTGGTATACCCCGAACCTCGGTTTTAGCCAGGATTTCTGCTTCCACCTGTGAACCCTTCAGCTCCTGCCAGTGTTTGATAAGGTGATAAAGGGCAATCAGGCTGTGGGTCTTGCCGCCACCGAATGGCGTCTGAATCTGGATGACTGCCTCGCCGTTCCCTTTCCCTGAAAGCCGGCGCAAAACCGCGGAAAGCAAGCCAGCCAAACCTCTTGTGGGATAAGTCTTCCGAAAAAAACTAACTGCGTCCCGGTACTCCAACGGCCCTCGTTCAGCCACCACATCAGAAAGGTCTGCCGCAAAGACTGATTCATCCAGCTTACCAGTGCGGATGTCAGAATGGGGCGTAACCACCTGGCTCCAGGGTTTCATTGTCCTTCCTCCTTGAATACATGAAACAAGCTTTCCGGGTGAAGCAGTGGGATGGCAGTCCGGTGCAAGACTCTAACCATTTTTGAGCTCTATCTGATAGATTTCCTGAAGTCTGGGCCGGAGCGCAGGAAGCTCCTCCCGAACCACTTTCCAGACGATTTCATAATCTACTTCCCAGTAGCCGTGCGAGAGCCGGTCACGCGTACGCGCCATAGCCTTCCACGGGAGGTCGGCGTATCGCTTCCGGACCGCTGACGGAAGCTTCTTAGTAGCTTCGCCGATGATTTCCAGTTTTCGCACGACGGCACTGATGAGCAGTCATCCTTGGCGAATATCTCAAAGGATGTCTTGCCCACGAATTGCTCAATTTTCTCCATCGCCTCCAGCATGTCTTTCAGAAAAAAAGTATACTCGCGCTTCATAGCATCACCACCTCGCTGAGAATGCGTTCCCGAAGTTCCTTGCGGATTGACGCCCTGCGCACCAGGTCTACCCGGACCCCCAACAGGCGGGAGAGGTAGTCTTCCAGTTCAATGAACCTGAGCAGTCCTGGCACGGTGTCAAACTCCACTAAGATGTCCAGGTCGCTGCCGCGGCGCTGCTGCCCGCGTAGGTAAGAGCCGAAGAGGCCGATCTCGCGGACCC
>JAMWDF010000263.1 GCA_023818865.1 Candidatus Omnitrophota bacterium | reverse complement strand
GATTCTACCGGGATGAGGTGGATGCAACCTTAAACATCCTTGCTTCCCTTCTGGAACCTGTTCTGATTATTGGGTTAGGCGTGATTGTAGGTGTTGTTGTTCTTGCCATTTACCTACCAATTTTCAAACTGGCTGCTACCATGCGTTAAACTCTATTTTGATTTTCCTCTGCCTTGCCAGGTCTATCATTTTCTCTCGGTCAATATTTTGGCCAGTTTTCTCTTTATAGATTTGCCAATCTCTTAGAGCCGGTTTTTCCTGGTTGTTAAGAGAGAAAGCGAGAGCGCGGTAGAAGTAGGTAATTGATTCTCCAGGGTCAATATTGATGGCTCGGCTGAAGTCTTCAATGGCTGCCTTAAAGTTGCCTGAACGCAGATAACAGATACCCCGGTTGCGATATGCTTCTGAATATCTTGGGTTAAGGGACAATGCTCGACTAAATTCATCCAGTGCTTCAGAAAATTGTCCAGCTATTGCCAGAGCCACTCCGTAATTGTTAGCCACCTCAAATGATTTAGGTTTGAGTTTCTTGGCTCTTTCAAAGTCCTGAAATGAGCGTTCAAATTGGCCAATTCTTGCTAAGACGACTGCCCGGTTAAGATATGCCCTGGCGTAATCTGGATTCAGTTCAATTGCTTTGGTGTAATCTTTTAGAGCTAAGTTGTAAGCTCCTTTTTCTGTATAAGCCAATCCCCGGTTGATGTATGGGCGGGCTTTATTGGGCGAATGCTTTACCGTGTCATCCCACAGGACGACCCGGCTGCGCCACAACATATTCCGACCGTAAGCCAGTATCCCGTAAAGACCAGTAATTAACACCAGGAAGTATATGGTCAGCCGCTGCCTGAAGTCTGCACGGTTATCAATAATGAGTGCAGATAGAAAAAGAGAGTATCCCAGGCAAGGAAGATAAACACGGTGTTCTACCAAAAGATCCGGCTTCGGGAGGAAACTGGACTGGGGAGCCAAGGTAAGCAAAAACCAAGAAAGAGAAAAAGAGAGAATCCGGTCTCTTTTGAAAAGAAGAAGTGCAGCCCCCAGCAGAACTAAGAAAATAAAAAACCCGGTGAAAGTGCCTGGTTCTAAAATACTTCGGGAAACTGGGTAATCATAGTCAAGGTTTTGGTTTATAGGCAAAAGCAAAAGTCTCAGGTAAGTCAGAAGACCCCTTATCTGGGTAAGAAAATATTCTTTCTGGGTGATCGCCAAGTTGCTGCCTACCGTTTCCAGAGAGACGTTTTTAAAGTCTACCGGTCTCACCAGCCGAGTACCCAAAGAAGTCAGAGGTATAATTGGCAGGAGCATTAGAAACAAGAGCCCAGGCCAGGGTTTGAATTTAGATTCTCCTGGAAAGAAGAGTTCAGCCAGGAGTATGAGCAGGGGAGTAACTATGGCGATTTCTTTGGTAAACATTCCGATGGCTGTGCTCAGTCCACTCAGAAAATAGAAAATGTTTCTTTTCCCGGTGTCAGTTTCCCTCCGGGCAAAACAATAAAGATAAAGGGAAACAAGGATGAAAAACGTCGCTAGAGATGTTGAGCGCTGATAAATATAAGTTACCGCCTGAGTCTGCAGCGGGTGGACAGCAAAAATCAGGGCGGAAAAAAAGGCTATAGTTGTGGCCTTATAAGTCCGCTGACGAAGCAACAACCCGAGGAGGAGAAATACCATAAGACTGCTAGCCGTATGAATAAGTAAATTGACCGCGTGGTAGCCAAAGACAGTTAATCCGTGAATTTGGTAATTGACGGCAAAAGAAAGGTAGGTGAAGAATCTTGTTGGCCAGTAACCCCAGATAGAGCGTACATCAGTGAGAGAGTGAAGAGCTGGGTTTTTCTGAATCGCTTCCAGGTCATCAAACTGGAAAGGTACCCGGAAAGTATTGACGTAAACCACCAAGCAACTAGCGACGATTGCCAAGAGGTAAGTAAGAGAACCCTTTCGCATATAAGAAGTTAACATCTCAGTGATTTTCAGTCAAATTAACCAGTCATTAGCAGTTAGTATCCGACCGGCGTTAGGTCAGTCTATGAGAGTCCAAACTAGATGCGCCAGGTAAATTTGCTCCGAAGAAAAAATTGTGGTAGAATTTAAGTGATAACAGTACTTAGAGAGGCTTTTGAAATGAGAAAAGGCGACCCAGGATTTACAATAATTGAATTCCTATTAGCATTTGTTATCCTATCTATTGCCCTAATTGCCGCCTCGGTTTTTCCTTATGCTAGCAGTAAGAACCTTCACCAAGCCGATACTTCCCGGCTGGCAACCTGGAAGGCGATTGAAAAAATAGAAAGAATTAAAGGAAGTGATTATTCCTTGATTCAGGACGAAACGGAAAGTATAACCATTGGAAACATCTCGGCCCAAAGAATAACGAGCGTTTCGGAGAATGTTTCTCCCTCTTACAAGATTGTGAATGTGAAAGTGACCTGGGGGAACCTTGGGAGCCAGGAGGAGATTTCTCTTTCAACCATAATTGTCAAGCCATGATTTACGGAAAGAATCTAAAGAGATCGGGGGCCACCTTTATAGAACTATTAACAGTACTAATTCTGGGTTCTTTAGGTCTTTTCGCCGTATCCTCCATAGTTTTCTCCTCATATAAGGAATGGAAGAGAAGCAATGAACTG
>JAMWDF010000262.1 GCA_023818865.1 Candidatus Omnitrophota bacterium | reverse complement strand
TCGCCTCTATGGACAGAACAAACCAGAGTTGACTGACGAAGAAATTAGGAAGGTGGTCATTGTGGCTTCTATGGTGGAGAAAGAAGCAGAAGTTGACAGCGAGCGGCCTATCATTGCTTCAGTAATTTATAATCGTCTGAAGAAAAGGCTGCCTTTGCAGATTTGCGCTACAGTGGAGTACGCCCTTGGTTTTCACAAAGCCAGGCTTTCTCGTCAGGACCTCCGGGTGAAATCACCTTACAATACCTATCTTCATCGGGGACTGCCTCCTGGACCAATCTGCAACCCAGGGAAAAAATCTCTCCAGGCAGCTCTCTATCCCGCGAAAACCAATTACCTCTTCTTTGTTACCAAAGGAGACGGAACTCATCACTTTTCTGAGACTTACGCTGAACATGCTGGTGCCATCCGTTTGTATCTGGATAGCCCACTTAGAAGGGAAACTGAACTTTTCCCTGGTAATTTCCAGGGCGGATGAAACCAGCCTCATTTTGTGGGGACAACCCTAATCACTCTTTCGGGAGGAGAAACGCCACTTTCAATAAGGGCCGCTGTCATAATAGCTACCATCCCTCCGTTATCAAGACAGAGTTTTCCCTCAGGAATAATGGCCATCACCCCAACAGACCTAAGAAATTCTTTCAGCTGCTTGGAAATAGTCTTATTTCTCATCACTCCCCCGCCGAAAAGAAAGGTCTTCACCTGATAAATTTCTAGAGCCCGTCGTACTTTTTCTCTCAACACCTCAGTTACTGTTTTCTGGAAGCTAGCGCAGATGTCAGGCACATCTTTTCTTCCATAACGGTTGAGATGGTACAAAACAGCTGTTTTTAGTCCGCTGAAACTGAAGTTTAGGGACTTAGGGGAAAGCAAGGGCACAGGAAAACGAAACTTCTCTGGATTGCCCTGTTTAGCTAATCTCTCAATCTCTGGGCCTCCAGGAAAGGGTAAATTCATCATCCGGGCTACCTTGTCAAAGGTCTCCCCGCAGGCATCATCCAAAGTAGAGCCAATGATTTGGAAACTTATCTTATCCTTAAGATAAAAAAGGGTAGTATGCCCTCCAGAAACCACCAACCCCAAGGCCGGAAAAGATAGATTGGGCTGCAGATAGTTAGCCGCCAAATGGGCTTGAAGGTGGTTGACCTGGTAAACTGGAATATCAAGGCCATATCCCAATCCAGTAGCAAAAGACACCCCAACCAGAAGGGAACCTTTCAAACCTGGTTCAGTGGTGACGCCGATAGCGTTTAGGGAAGAAGGAACACACCGGCTTCTTTTTAGAGCCAACCAGTATAACCGGTCAATTCGGCTGCAGTGGGCCCGGCTGGCCAACTCTGGAACTATTCCGCCATACAGCTGGTGAATACTTTCCTGGGTTGCCACTACATTAGCCAGTAAATTCTTTCCCCGCAGAATTCCTACTCCGGTTTCATCACAGGAGGATTCTATTCCCAGAACAGTCATATTTCTAAATGGACTTAGTGAACTAAATGGGAAACTAACACCAGACGAACTCCTTCTTCCTCCAGGAAAGGAAGTTCTTCCTTTAAAACAACTACTGTGTCTTTTCTGGCATGGCCCACAGCGATACACCGGCCGTTTTTTCTTGCCTTTTCAGCAGCTAATCGTAGTTGCTCCTTGATATCCTGGGGATTGGCTGAGTTATCCAGGAAAATGTCCCGGCAGGCAGCCGGAATATTCAAATCTCTGGCCAGGCGGTAACCGCAGGAATTCCTGGCAGTAAGACTATCAATAAAGTAAAACCCGTGCTCACTAATAAGTTTCAGCAACTCAGTCATCTTTTCTTCATCAGTAGTAAATAGCGAACCCATATGATTATTCACCCCTTCTATTGGCTGGCCGATAGCCTTCAGGTTCTCTTCAAATTCCTCTCTTATTTCTTCAGCCGTCATTTCCACCTTAATTAATCCGCCATCACGACAAACAGTCGGCGGGGCTGGCTCCAGGGGCAAATGAAGGAGAATTTCTCTGTTTCTTTGGCCTCTCACCTTGCTGGCAATCTCAGCTGCATGCGGAGTTCTAGGAAGAATGGCCAGCGTCAACGGTTGCTCAATCTCAGCCAGTTCTTTAGCCAGAGAAAGAGACCAGCCGACATCATCAATGATAATCGCCAGGGACTTTCCCTGGAAACCTGGTAGGTGACTTTTTAGCCGGTCAACTTTCTCCCGAAACGGCGCAGGCTGGCGTTCTGGCAGTGGTGGCTGGCGGGTTTCTTTCAAAATGTTGACCACGACCACCAGAATGCCCAGAGTCAACAGAAGAATGAGAGGCAGGCTCCAGCGAAGGCCTTTAGTTGGCTTTTTTCTGTCTTCCGGGGCTGACATAGAGATTCTCTATGGGTAAACCACAGTCCTGCTAATCACTTTTTAGCAGCGATGAGGAGCTTTACTTCCTCAACAGCCTTCTGAAACTGGAGGTCTTTCTCATCTGTGGGCAAAATAGTTTCATCCTCAGGCAATTTCACCTCAACATCAGGATTGATTCCCTGGCCTTCAATACAAACCCCTTTTGGGGTGTAATACCGGGCAATAGTTAGCTTAAGAGCCGAACCATCGCTCAGCTGAATTAGATTCTGGACCGAACCCTTCCCAAAGGTTTTTCCCCCA
>JAMWDF010000042.1 GCA_023818865.1 Candidatus Omnitrophota bacterium | reverse complement strand
AGCCGGTGTCAGACTGAAAGCCGCTGAATCCCTAGCGCTAATGGGTGAAATGGCTTTTGAGCCTACCTTGAAAACTCTAAAGGAAATAGCCTCGCCTGAGGGCCGTTGGGCGGCCGTGTACGCCTTAGGTTTAATGCAGAATCCTGCGGCGGTGGAAACTATTATGAGATTTGCGACTGATACCTCAGCGGATGTTAGGGAAGCAGTTATGGAGGCTTTGGGTCGGATCGGCGATAAGAAAGCTGCGGATGTTCTCATTCAAGGCCTAAGTGATGCTGAATGGGCGGTGAGAAAAAAGGCAGCCGATGGGCTTGGCCGGATCGGCGAGGCCAGAGCTCTGCCTTTCCTTGAAGAGGCACTCAAACGGGAAAAATCAAAAGATGTGGAACATACTCTTCGGCGGGCGATAGAAATTTTGCGATAGACTATGCCACTGGTGCAGAATTATTCTTATGGAGTTTCTTCCTGAAAAGATTGAAACAGAAGAACAACTGGAAGACTGCCTTAGCCAACCAGGTCTGGAAGTAATTAATGTTCTCAAGGAAATTCCAGGCGACATCATGATTCTGGGGGTGGCTGGGAAAATTGGCCCATCATTAGCCCGGTTGCTGGTGAGAAGCTGTCAAGCCGCCGGAATAAGAAAAAGAATCATCGGAGTGGCCCGTTTCACTGCCAAGAACATTCGGGATTTTTTGGAGCAATCCGGGGTGGAAACCATTTCCTGCGACTTGCTTAAAGAAAAACAAGTCCTCACCCTTCCCCAGGTAGAAAACCTGTTTTTCCTTGCCGGAATGAAATTTGGTTCTACCGGAAATGAACCGCTCACCTGGGCAATAAATACTTACGTACCGGCTCTTGTCGCCAGTCATTTTCGCCAGTCCAGAATTGTGGCCCTTTCTACCGGGAATGTTTATCCATTCGTTCCGGTTACTTCAGGCGGTTGTCGGGAAACTGATCCGGTTGGTCCGGTCGGTGAATATGCCCAATCATGTCTCGGCCGGGAAAGAATTTTTCAGTACTTTTCTCAGCTCCAGGGAACGCCTGTCTGTCTCATCCGGCTCAACTATGCAGTGGAATTGCGATATGGGGTTTTGCTGGATATTGCCTTGAAAGTGAAACGGAAAGAACCAGTTTCTCTAGCTACCGGTTTTGTCAATGTCATCTGGCAGGGAGAAGCAAACCGGATAGCAGTTCAGTGTTTGAAACTATGCCAGTCTCCGGCAAGAATCATCAACCTCACTGGCCCGGAAATAATCTCGGTGAGACAATTAGCCCTTCGTTTTGGAGAAATCTTTCAAGTTCACCCAGTTTTCCAGGATACCGAGTCCCCAACTGCCCTTCTTTCCAACCCAGCCCAGGCCTGCCAGCTATTTGGTCCACCTCGGGTAACTTGGCAACAAATGGTCAGGTGGGTAGCCTCATGGATTTCTCAAGGTGGAAAAATCTTAGGCAAACAAACCCATTTTGAGACCAGAGATGGCCGCTTTTAATCAAAGGAGGATTATGTCCCGGAAAATCAGGAATTTTTTTCAGCTTTTTTTCTCTCTTGGCTCCATCTTTTTACTCTTTTTTGTCTCCTGGCCAGCCAAGGCAAATAGTTCTCTCTCGCCTCTGGTAACTGAATCTCTGAAAGAAAGAATCAGGGTACTTTATTTAGCCGAGGGGAGTGTCCACCAACATTACTATGTTTTAAACTTTCTGGAGCGGCAGAGCAAATTACGTTTTATCTACCAAAGAGATTCTAATCCAGAAGCGTCTGGTGACGACGACTCGGCAGCCATTACCGACGGCATCCTCTGGGATAACGCTTCCTTTCCCCATAAACTTCAGGAAAGAGTAGCCAGACTGGAGGGCTATCTGAGAAGACAGCAATTTGACTTTATTGTCCTTGGAGCGAAAAAATTTCCTCCAGAGATAGAAAAATTAATAGCGCAGTTTGTCACTTCCGGCGGAATTTTAGTCTGGTTGGGTGGACTCACCATCAATGAAGGCCTACTGAGCGAACTATGTCCGTTTGTCTCCCTGAAAATCCCTCCCAAGAAAAGCCCGCTTGAAAAAGTCAGAGTTCTCCAGCCTGACTCGCCATTCTTATCTAGTTTCCCGGCAAAGGAAATGTTTGAGCAAATTTCTTACTCTCCAGTGACTTTCAAAGAGGAAGTTTTACCTTTAGTAACCAGCCAGCCTGGCAACTTTGGGCTTTTAGGCTTAATGCCAAAAGGAAAAGGTCAGGTAGTGGCCTTCAATTGCCCCTCGTTAGTTCCTTGTCTCCATCTATATGGGGAAAAGGAAAATTTTGATAGCGATTTTCTCTGGGTGCGCTTCTGGGAAGAAGCTGGTTTTATTTGGAAGAAGAAGCAGGTATCATTCAAGGTCAATGTTTCTCCCGAGGCAGTTTCAAAACCAGCTGGAGGCAAGCTGGAAATTGATATCAAGGTTCTTTCCTCCCAGACGAAAAGGCCGATACTCTTGAGTATCTCTTTGGAAAATTCAGCCGGCAAGGTAGTTGGTCAAAAATCAGTGAAAATGGACCCTGGACAAAAAAAGGTTGCGGTTTCTCTGGAATTACCTTTCTGGTTGCCTGGTGGAACCTATTTGATCAAAGTAACTGGAAGTAATGGCCAAGAGACTGCTTCTGCTTTCGCCCTGGCTAAGGTTATCGGAGAGCTTGACCTCAGACTGGAGGCTGACCGCCCCGGGGTGGCAGCCGGACAAGAAATCAGATTCAAAGCCACTGTCACTGCCAGACGGAATCGACTTCTAAAGGCCCACTGGTTGGTTTTAAACCCTTTCGGGCGAGCCGTCGCCTACCAGACCCAACCAGCCCCTCTTTTCGCAGAATCAGAAAACATCTTTACTTTCACCTATAAATGGCAGGATTATGGGCCTGAAGGCTGGGCCTATCGCACAGTTCTTATGCTGAAAGATAATCACGAAAATACCCTGGGGCAAACAGATTGTTGGGTCTGGCAATATCAGCCCTGGACAATGAGAGAAAAATTCCTGTTCAGCAATTATTGGGCCGGAAGCAGCCGAGTACCTGCTGGTTTGATGCCTCTTTTTGTCAGGTATCATCGAAGTATCGGTTACAATGGCGGTCACACCTGGAAAGAACCGTATTATTCCCGATTTAACATGCGCGCCTGGTACCAGTGGTCAGCCACCATGATGGAAAAATTTACCAACAATTTTTCTACTCCGGATTTTTCCCATCTGGGAAAAATGGCTGAGGATATCTTCAAAAAAAGCCATCACTCGGCCGCTTACGTTATTCAGGACTTTGGCGAAGAAACTGGGTTTTATTATCACTGGAGCAATAATCCGTTTGCCCGGACTTGGCTAAAGGATGAGGATATCCCCAACGGAGCCCACCGGTTTTTCCAACTCTACTTAAAGGAAAAATATGGTTCTGTTGAAAATCTAAATTCTCAGTGGGAGACAAAATACCAGCGTTTTGAAGAAATCCGCCTGAGCACCGCCCATGGTTATCCGGCTGGTTGGCTTTTTCAGAAACCTCCAGCCCCGGTGCCAGAAAATATCGCACCTATTCTGGACACTCACGGCTTTTTCTTCTGGTATACCCGGAAAGTGGCTGAAACCATAACCAGAAGCCTCCAACAGCTCAATCCGGTTTCTGACTGGTCAATGAGTTTTTCCTTGACTTTTAACCTTTTTAGCCCGATACCCATGACAATGATTCACCCAGTTTATCATGCCCGGGTGTTAACACCCTGGCATGACCAGGCTTTGGCTAGGTCAAAGAATGGGGCTACTCCGTTTTTCAGTTTCCACTGGGGATTCGACGAAGACGAACGGATCTGGGGTCAGTTCTGGAATCAGAGTTTGGCTGCCTTAGCCACTTTCATTTCCAATTGGGGTTCCCAGTTTAACTGTGACCTAACCCATTCCCGATCCACTTTACTTCTCAAAAGGCTGATGACTAAGGTGAGACCCAGAGAACAACTCTTTATGAACTGCTATCCGGTAAGAGATTTTGATGTAGGTATTTATCACCCTGACTTAGACTGGCAAACAGTTCACAGCCGACCAAATTTCTATCTACGCGGCCAAGGACCGGAAGCCCAGACCATGGGACAACTCGGTTACAAACCAGTCGGCACTGGCTGGTTAGGCGGTCCGGAATTCCAGGTTTTCAATGCATTGAATGCTTCTGGTTACGTCACCAGATTCATCACCGAAGAACAAATTCCCTTTTGCCGGGTAATTGTGGTCCCTTATGTAGAAACAATGCCTGAGACCGTGGCGGCTAAACTGCGCGATTTTGTTTCAACTGGTGGTACTCTGATCACCATGCCGGTGTTAGCCACTCATAATGGTTATGGTAAGCCTTATAAGGAAATCCCCGGAGGCAAGTTAAGCGAGGTTCTCGGACTCACTGTTGAACCAACCATCATCGGCCAACGCACCGTTGTTCTTCCCGGTAGTAACCCGGTCATACCCTGGCGTTTCACTCAGAGGCCGGGAAGCGAACCAGCCTATATCTGGAGTTTTGGTCACCAGAAGGTCAAGTCTCTTAGCCCGGATACCGTGGTTGTGGTAAAACTCTACGATGGCCAACCAGCTATCACTTTTCATCCTTATGGCCAGGGCAAATCCATCCATTTAAATATGTTCACCTTTGACCCCTTCTGTCAATATGAATTCAGCCATTTTCAGGCAGAATCCCTCAGACAAATTTTCGACAGTCTGGTGCAACTGGCTGGAGTCAAAACGTTTCTTAGAGTGGAATGCCCATTGCTTTATGGCCAGGCCGTCCATGACTGGGTTCTATATCACTACCAATTGAAAGATAGCCCGGTAAGAATCCTGGCAATCTTCAGTGACCGGACCAGTCCAACCATCACAGCTGAAATCGTCCTGAGGGAACCAGTAACCCAAGTAATTAATATCCTCACCGGGGAAAAGATACCTTTACAGCCACGGTCTGGCGGATATCTCACAGAAGAAACTGACCCCTTTGCCTTTAGCAAGAGAAGTCAGACGACCCTACCCCCAGGATATTGTTTTCCGGTAAGGCTCTCCCCTGGCCAGGTAGCCTTTTTTGCCTTTATTCCTTTTAAATTCGGCCCGATCCAGTCTTCTCTCCGGAAACCGTTGCTTACCGCAGGCAAAGAACCACTTGAACTCATTATAGAAATATTAGACGAGAAAGGAAAATTAGCCATTGATGGCCGACCAGTTCACCTTGACGTTATCGGACCAAACAAATCAATCCTACCGGAAATGAGTCGGCGCTTGACAGTTAAAGGCAAACAATTCCTTTCCTTGCCTATCCCTGTTGGCGCTCCCTCCGGAGTATGGACCATCAAGGTGACCGATGTTCTTTCTGGATGGCAAAGATGTCTTTACCCTCAGGTGGTATCTTCCAGTCACACTTTGCCTGGGACCGACGATATTTTCTGCCCATCTGCGATTCCTTCCAGAATAGAAATCAGCGATGCGGAATTCTGCGGCCTGCTTGATGCCTTAACCGAACTCTATTTAACCGGAGCAAGTAGAGATAAGGTGGCTCTCAGTTACTACTGCCACGAAAGCGATGTGAGCCGGCATAGAATAATCCAATTACTTTTTGAGGTTGACTGGATGAAAAAAATAAATGCCTTAAGAAAACATTTGGCTTGTGGAAAAACGGTTATTTTGCTCGGAGAAGACCTGGGAATTGATCCGATCACCGGGATGTCTCTTGAAACCCTGGTAGAAAATCAGGCAGATGTCTCTATTGACCCAGCGGCTGGCGGAAACCTACCGGCTTTTTCTTCAGCCAATATTATTCCCGCCTTAGAACAGCTTACTGGGGTTAAGAATCTTTATTCTCTGCTCCGCAAACAGGGTAAACTTACGATTCCGGTGGGACCAGGCAAAATCTTTGTGGACCTGACTTCTTTTGACGAAGGTGGCCAGGAAAACAGGCTTTTCCTGGTTAACCATCATCGCTGGTTACAAAGATTGCCAGCGGCGCTCAGGCAAAAGAATTAGCTTTTTGCCCCATCTCTTCTTAGGTGTGATAAAATATTGCTGTGGAGAGAACAAGGGTTAGCCTTCTCTTTTTCTTGTTAATCGGTTGGCAAATCAGCCTAGCAGTGGACATTAAACAATTGCCCCAGGAGGAACAATCTCTGGCCGATACTGTCGACCCCTGGGGATTGGCTTTCAGTGACCAATTGACCCGTTTCAACTCTTATTTTGAGAAATTTCCTGGTGCGGAATTTGTTCTTGGTCTCACCCATAACTTGGTAAAACTCTGGCCAAACAAATACTGGTTTCGCGGAGTGGTAATTGGTCCGGGAGGAGACCAACCAATCAAGAATCTTTGGGCAGTCACTGGTTCTACCGCCAGTTTTCAATTGGCTATCTTGCCGAAAATCGGCGCTCCAGTTTCTCTTTATACTGTAAGTACTTACTGCCCCCTTCCAGTCGCCATCTTTAGAGAAGAGTTTCTATCATTGGAATCTCCGCCCTATCCTCGGTTTCAGAGCCAGGAGTGGCCTGATCCCCTTGTTCCGGAGAGAGCCTGTGAACTTTCCGGAGTACAGGCAGGTATTTTCCTCATTGAAATTAAGATACCCCCCACAGAAACAAGGAGCCGCATTTTCTGTGAGGTCCGCGTAACTGCTCGAAAAGGACAGACGGTGAAAATTTCTATCCCGGTGGAAATAGTTAGGTTAAATATTCAGCCAAAGAATTTCCCGTTGGTTGCCTGGTTTGAGAGGGAAAGCCTCTCCGACGCCCAGTTTGAACAGATGTGTCTCTTGGCCTTGGAACATCATCTTCAGCCACTCTCCAAGGACTATCTTCGGTCGCTCTGGCGTCAGCCAGAGAAATTTGAACAATTTATCCGGTTGTTGCTTAACAACGGCCAGCGCTACTTTCAAGTCAGCGAGGTGGACCAAACCTTCTACGACTTCTTGAAGCGACGGAACTGGTTACCTTACTTTCTTGTTTATAGCAATGTTGACGAGCCATCCCAAGAAACCTTCTTTCAGAAGAATATCCCTTATGCGGAAAGGTTCCGCCAAGAGTTCCCGGGACTCAGAATTTTCCTCGCCTCCGAGTACCATCCGCAAATGGAAAGAGGCTGTGACATCTGGTTGACAGACCTTTCCAGTTCTAAGTATGACCCCCGCACTTTCAAAATCCCCGAAAAACCAGAAATGTGGCACTATTTCTGTCACCTGCCTATTCGCTACCAGATGAGGGCTCCGTTAACTCTTGCCCCTAATATGCTCATTGATAATCCTGCTCTGGAACACCGCTTAGCGGTATGGATGTCCTGGCATTTTGGAGCCAGGGGAATTTTTGTCTGGGCGGGTAACCGGGAATGGAAATCTCTGAAAAATTTCTGGGAAACAGGCAACTTTGAACCACCTCAGTACAAGTATCCTTACGGAGGAAAGCACCATGGCAATGGATTTCTTGTCTACCCACCTTTAACAGCTGACAGCCAGGTAATTCCTTCCTTGAGGCTAAAAATTCTCCGGGATGCCATGGAAGACTTGGCTATTTTCAACGCCATCAAGAAACAATCCGGTGCCACCATGAAAGAGTTTATTAATCCAGTACCCGAGGTTTTTATCCATCCTCACTATTATGACCACCTGCCTGAGACCTTGCTTCTTTTCCGAGACAAGTTGCTTAGCCAGCTGAGAAAGATTGGACGATGAAAATCTCCAAAAAATACGCAGTTAGTTTAAGTGGCCTTCTGCTAACAGGTTGTGCTATAGGACCGCCTTCTTTTCCTCCATCTCTTCCTGAACGGCTCCATCCTTTTTCTGAAAGACGTGACGCTCTATTTTCTCCAGGTGGGAGCGTTCCTGCTGGCCAAAGCGCCTTCTCTCCAGACGGCCAGTTTTATGCCAAAGAAGTAGAGCCAATCAATGAAGGTAATATCGGGGTTTTCAGCACCGCTGATAATCACTTGGTAGCTCAGATAAAAGCCCAGAAGGGGACCAACGACTTGAAAGGCTTGGCCTGGTCATCGGACAGTGTTCTCTTAGCGGTAATGTATCATGGCGGCGACCCAGACGGTATAAGCATCTACCACCTACCTTCAGGCCAACTTGTTCGCCAGATACCCATAGATGCCTATTATCATTTCATGGTTTTTGGCCAGGAAAACCATTTATTGCATCTGGCTGTCACTATTGATGGGCCGGTGCAAACTGCCTATCTTAGAAGGGATACCTTTGTCTCCTATAGCGGAGTAAATCTCCCTTGGATTAACTACGGTTGGGATGTGGGCCGGAATCCCTGGGGAGGAAAACATGGGGGGTTCTCCAGCCACCGGGAACAGCTTCTTCGGGAGTTTTCCCTCCTGGCTCAACATCAGGTTGGAGTCATCCGGGTTTTTATTTTCTGCGATCTACGCAGCAGCATTATCTTTGACTCCCAAGGAGAACCTGTCAGTCTGGACAAATATGTCTTCAACGATTTTCAAGCTTTGCTTGAGAGTGCCAGCCTCACCGGTTTAAAACTAATTCCGGTGATTTTTGATTATACATTGGCTGATGGAGTGGAGAATGAAAAAGGAATAGCTGTTGGCGAACAC
The DNA here is from genome assembly GCA_023818865.1 of Candidatus Omnitrophota bacterium. Taxonomy (GTDB): domain Bacteria; phylum Ratteibacteria; class UBA8468; order B48-G9; family DSTR01; genus JAMWDF01. The sequence continues at coordinate 6,852 of JAMWDF010000042.1, read as the reverse complement.
CGGGCCTGTATAGAAGATCCCAAAAAAAGAGAGAAACTTCTCCGGGTAATAACTCCTTTCTTCCGGAAATTCGCTCAGCATCCAGCGGTCCTTGCCTGGGATATTTTTAATGAGCCAGAAAACGTTCTTCTTACCAGGAAAGAAGACATTGACCGGTTTCTTCAAGACATCGCCGGCTTGTTCCGAGAGATATGTCCTAAGGCAAGGCTTACCATAGGGGCTAGGGACCGGGAAAGTTTAACCCGGTGGCGCCAGTTAAATCTTGACCTCTATCAGTTTCACCATTTTTCTTCACCTGAGAGTCTGCCAGCGCTGGTCCCCAGAAAAGAAGTTCTCCTGCCAGCAAAACCAATAATTCTGGGTGAATGCCCACCCTCTACTGTCCTGACCCAGCTGGAGGCCACCTGGCAGGCAAACTATGCTGGTTGCCTTTTCTGGAGTTTAAACGATGTCCTCAATGAACAAGAATCTTTCCGCTCTCAGTTAAGTCTCTACCGAGCCTGGGTCAGCGTGCATTGAAAAACTTCCTCAGGCATTATTCTCTATCCTGTTTATTACCCTTTTACTCACCATGAAACAAAATACCTCTTGGGGGATAGGCTGAATTTTACTATTTTCGCAAAAACTGGTGGTCCAAAAATGATTCTTTTATTTCTACGGCAGTGGGGCGTCCGTGAGGACAGGTAAAAGGATCCTGACAGCGCAGCAGGTTGTCCCTTAAACTAAGCGCCTCCTCGGACACAAGAGGTCTTCCAGCCATTACAGAACAGCGACAAGCACGCTGGGCCAAAGTTTTCCGGTCACATCTTTTCAAATTACCGCCAGAGAGAACGCTCCTTAACGATACATCTGGAGCCAGGAGAACTACCGGATAGGCATGAATCGCGATGCTCCGACGATCAAGTGAAGTGGTGGAAAAACCCATTTCCTCCAGAACTGCCTTCCCTTCTTTCCAGATAACCATTTCCTCTGGAGAAAGTTCCAGCACCAGCGGAGTAAGCAAATTTTGCACTTGGACCTGGCCGGTTTCCAGCTGTCTTGAAAATTCCTCAAACATAATCCGCTCATGAGCCGCATGTTGATCCAGAATAATTAAGGCCCCAGCGGATTCAAAGAGAATATATTTGTTCGCAAACACTCCTACCTGTCTGGCCTGGGCTAGTTTCTCCCGGAGACCACCGGAATAGAAATCCCCTGTTTTCTCGGCAAGGAAAAGATGGTTAGGGGTTAACGGCCGCTGGCTTATTGTCTCTTCAGAAGAAACCGGTTTCAACTCTTTTTCGGCTAACCGGCCAGAATCAATTTTCTCAGGATAAGAGACCTCCACCTGTTTCATCTTCCCCTGGGTAAGCAAAAACCTTTCCGCCGCTACTTTCAGTTGAAGGACAATCCCCGGTTCATCAGCCAGTTTCACCTCCCTTTTAGCCGGGTGGACATTAACATCCACCCTTTCCGGAGGGACAAAAACAAAAACTACAAACATCCCGTTGGTCTCTGGAGGGAGAAGATGACGATAGACATCATTCAGGGCAGCACTGATCACCCGGTTTTGAACTGGCCGGTTATTGACATAAATAAACTGGAAATCTCGTCTGGGCCGCCGGACATTGATATCTCCCAGGATTAAGGAAACTTTCAGGTTTTCCCCAGGGAAATTCAGCTCGGTGGCTATCAAATATTCTTTCCTGGTCCCGAGGCATTCCTCAATGCGTTCCAGTGTTTCTTCCCTAGCAGGTAACTCCAGAACTACCCGGCGGTTATGGCTTAAGGAAAATTGCACTCTTGGGTAAGCAAGGGTATAAGGCAGAATAGTAGAGAGAATCTGGCGGAACTCTATCTCATCTTTTCTTAAAAATTTGCGTCGGGCTGGCGTATTGAAAAAAAGTTCTCTTACTTCAATCTCAGTCCCTACTGGTAAACTGATGGTCTTTTCCCCCAGTTTTACCCCTCCCCGGACATGAATTTCTTTGCCTGTTTCTTCCCGGGAAACCCTGCTCCGAAGGATAACATCAGAAACTGCGGCGATACTGTACAAAGCTTCTCCCCTAAAGCCGAGGGAGGTAATCATCTGGAGGTCGGCCGGACGAAAAATCTTGCTGGTGGCGTGGCGGAGAAAAATAGTGGCGATATCCTCAGGCTCAATTCCGCTACCGTTATCCCTTACTTGAATCAATTCCCGACCAGCCTTTCTCACCCCGATGGAAATTTCGCTGGCTTCGGCATCCAGGCTGTTCTCTAAGAGCTCCTTGACGACTGAAGCTGGCCGATCAATCACCTCACCAGCCGCAATTCTACTGATTACCTCTTCGGAAAGAATTTTCACCCGACCCATAAAATTTCCCCCTTCCTTGTGAGCATATCACCTTTGCCTCTTTATAGCAAAGATCTTGCTTGGATGGCAGCTCCCAAGTAAAATTGTTAAAAGGAGTGTCTAACTTTTTATTTCCGGGGGTTGGTGTGGTTATATTGCGGATGATTTTTCTTTTGGTATTTGGTCTGGGAATTAGTACCCAGGCAGCCGATCGGGGAGTGCTGGCTCCGATTGCCCGCAGTACTTTTGAGAAAAAGGTGGTGCCTTTGTTTGAAGGAAGACTCTCGGTAGGAGACTTTGAGGTGTCCCTGCCGAGAAAAACCCTCACGGTTACCAATATCGTTCTTCTCACTCCGCCTGGATTTGGCCGCCAACCCATTTTTGAAGTGGCCAGAATAAAGTTGAAGGTCGCTCCCTTGCCCCTGTTGAAACACCAGTTTGTCGTAAAGGAAGTGGTGATTTCCGAACCAGTCATCACTTGCTATCAACGCCAGGACGGCCGGGTCAATCTGGCGGCTGAACTGATGCGATTGGTAAAGAAAAAACCCGAGACCACCGAGACAGCCGTTTCGCTAACCATAGACCAGGTGGTAGTAGAAAATGGAGAATTTAGATTCTGGGGACCGTTGCCTGATCGTTCAGTCCAACAGATTTTCAGCCTCTCGTCTTTCCAGGCAGAACTTTCTCGGGTGATGATGCCTAATCCTCATAGTGTTCCTTCCCCTTTCTTTCTCAAAGGAAGGTTGGTATCAGCCCATCAGGGAATGGTTTCTTCCCGAGGAGAAGTGAGCCTTGGGGTAACGCCTGTTTGCTTTAAGGCAGATGCTGAGATCCAGGGCCTATTCCTGGAAGATTTTGTCCCCCTTTTCCCTCAGGCACTAGTTACACCAGTGGCTGGTTACGCGGACATTCGTTCTCACTTTGAGTGTTGGGGAACTTATTTAGAAAATATCAACCAGGTGGAAATTACTGGCCTGAGGCTAAGAAGCCAGGGCGGCCTGGCTGGCAAATTTTTCCTGGGACTGCCGGCAGCCGCAGTGGCTGCAATTTTGGCTGACGAAAACTCAACAATCAACCTTAGTTTTGTGGTGCGCGGTCCATTTGAAGACCTCAAGGTTGACCTCTGGACACCAATCAAAACAGCCCTTCAAAAGCAATTTCAGGAAAAGTTTTCTTCACGAGTGGCCGGTGTGATTCCTGCGTTGAAGAAAAAGGCAACTGGTATTTTCCGCAGAGGAAAAGTTGAGTAAAACCGATTACAAATTATCAACTGCCTCCTGCCTGCCAGGAATGCAGTTGAGACTGAAACCGGTGAAGGAGATTTAAGGCCTCTACTGGTGTCAGGTTATTGATATCAAGATTTTTCAGTTCTAAGGCCAGTTGTTTGAGTAGTTCCATCTCCCGACCTACACTTTCCATTACTTCCTCATCCTCTTCAGAAAAAAGATTGGTTTGCCCAGAGGTCACTGCCTGAATCAACTTTTCCTTAAGAAGATGCTTTATTTCTAGTTCCCGAAGCAATTGTCTGGCGCGTCTAACTACCTGCTGAGGCAGACCAGCCAGTTCGGCGACATAAATCCCATAACTTTCATCTGTCCCCCCTGGCTTGATCTTATGGAGAAAAACAATCTCCCGGCCCTGTTCTTCCACCGCCACGTTGTAATTTTTTACCCCAGGAAAACGTTCGGCCAAGGCGGTCAACTCATGGAAATGAGTGGCAAACAAGGTCCGAACGCGCCGGGAATGGAGATGTTCAGCCACAGCCCAAGCTAAACTGAAACCGTCGGCTGTGCTGGTCCCTCGGCCAATCTCATCTAAGATTACCAGGCTCCGCGGCGTAAGCTGATTAAGGATGCTTGCCGTTTCAGCCATCTCTATCATAAAAGTACTCAAACCGTGGGTAATATCATCCCTCGCTCCTATCCGAGTAAAAATGCGGTCAACCAGACCGATTCTTGCTTCCTTGGCCGGCACATAACTGCCCAGTTGAGCAAGAATGGTGATTAGCGCGACCTGACGGATATAGGTTGACTTTCCAGCCATGTTTGGTCCAGTAATCACCAGGAGATGATTATTCTCACAGTCCAAGAGCGTATCATTAGGGACAAAAGGGCTGGAAGTTGTTTGCTCAACCACTGGGTGGCGGCCATCCCGGATTACTATCTCCCCATCTGAATTAATCTCCGGACAAACATAGCCTGACTGACTAGCTAGCCGACTAAGAGAAACAAGAACATCAATCCTGGCCAGGCTGTTACTCCAGGCATGGAGACTCTGACAATTGGCCAAAATCTCCTTGGTAATCTGGTCAATCAATTCCTTCTCTCTTTCCCGAAGTTTTTCTTCGGCGACCAGCATCTTTTCTTCAAATTCTTTTAGTTCCGGAGTAACAAAGCGCTCTCCATTAACCAGGGTTTGTTTCCTAATATAATCAGGGGGAACGAGAGAAAGATTTGGTTTGCTCACCTCAAGATAATAGCCAAAAACCTGGTTGTAGCCTACTTTCAGAGAAGCAATACCGGTTCTTCTTATTTCCCTCGCTTGTAAATCGCTCAACCATTGGCGACCGTTTTTCTGCAGATTGCGCCAATGGTCCAATATTTCATCAAACCCCTCCCGAATAACCGTCCCTTCCGGTTGAGAAAGGGAGAGTTCCGGATTAATAGCTTTTTCCAGAAGGGTCCTCACTTCCGGTACATCTTCCACCAAAAGTAAGGGTTCGGCCTGGCTGAGCGGATTCAAAAGATTTTTCAGGTTCACCGTCTTACCAAGCATCTGCCTTAAGGCTAAAAAATCCCGGGGCGTACTTGAGCCGCAGCTAATTCGGGAAAGACTTTTTTCCACGTCCGGGGCAGAAAAGAGAATCTTCTCCAGTTCACTGGAGAGTCCTTCCTTTTCTTTTAGGGTGGTAACTGCTCTCTGCCTTTTCAAAATTTCTTTCTTTTCTTTCAGGGGATGATAAACCCACTGCCTAAAAAGTCTTCTACCCATCGGCGTGCGGGTACGATCAATCACCTCAATCAACTGCTCTATTTCCAGTCCGGAACAGGCAGCCGGAGAAAGATAAAGATAGTCATCTTGCACATAAAGCGAAAGACGATTGATATGCACCATTGGTTGCTGGTTCATCTGCTTCAGATATTCCAGAAGAGCGCCGGCACAGCCAATAGCCAAATCTTTTCCTCCTAAACCAAAACCGCTCAAAGACTGGACCCGAAAATGCTCCTTTAGAGAAGTCGCGGCCATCTCTGGATTAAAAAACCAATCTTCACAGGGAGAATGAATCAGATTCCGGGAAGAGGCCATCGGGTGCTCAAGCAAAGATAGAATCCTGTCTTTCTGACTGGCCGGGAATAGGCATTCGCACACAGGATAACGACTAAGGACATCAAAGATAGCCTCCGGTGTCTCATACTCTCCTGCCTGAATAGTTCCTTCGGTGGTCCCGCTAAAAGCCAGACCAAAGGCCTTCCGGTCAATATTGATTGCCAGAAGATAACGGGCCATAAAACTGCTTTCATCAATAAAAGTTCCGGAGGTAATCACTCTGACTACATCCCGTTTGACGATTCCTTTAGCTTTGGCCGGGTCTTCCAACTGTTCGCAGATTGCTACTTTCTTACCAGCTTTAATCAACCGGCCGATATAAGAACTGGCAGCGTGATAAGGTACTCCGCACATGGGTACCTTGCCTGCTGAACCCGCACTCCGGGAGGTTAACACCAAGTCAAGAATACCAGAGGCTACCTGGGCATCCTGGAAAAACATTTCGTAGAAATCACCCAGGCGAAAAAAAAGGATGCAATCTGGGTATCGCTCTTTCACCTTCTGATATTGTTTTAGCATCGGGGTAATATTTTCCATGCTAATCTCTCTCCCCGTAGAGCCACCCTCTCTTTTGGTTAATTTCTCCTTCCGCTCACTCGTCTATTTCTATCTGGCTTGGGGAACTGACTATTATTTCTGGCACTCCGTGCCGTAGTTTGATCAAGCCGGTTACCCGGATATTTTTTTCCAAATAAAAAGTTTCTGGTGGGAAAGGAAATTTGTTTCTGTCTGATCCCCAGATGACCACCGTTAGAACCTGTTCCGGGTAGGGTTTATCCAAATTTAAAAAGGTTGGGCGACCTTTGCTATTAGCGGCATACTTACTACTGGCTACCCAACCCCGGACAGTCTGCGTTGACCCGGTAAACTCTTTGGCTTTACGGGCAGGAATCACATCGGCGGCCCTCACGCATAAGACCACTATCACAGTCCAGAAAGCAATGGTTCTAATCAATTTATTACCTCCTTTATTCTCAGTCTAAGCCTTGCCCTTGGACCTGTCAACTTTGAATGTTCTGCCTGGTTTCTTCGTTAATAATTTTGTACAAATCCGTTCTTGTCTCCCATCCATCCTTTACCACGGTGGATTTTTCAGATGGCTTTTTTTAGTGGGACAATTCGGAAACTATCAAGCCAATTCAGAAATGTCCGGATGTCTGCAAAAAAACACCCTCTTTTTCCAACAGCTGCTTAGAACTGGGCAAACCTGGCTT
>JAMWDF010000041.1 GCA_023818865.1 Candidatus Omnitrophota bacterium | reverse complement strand
AAGGTGGACAATCCAGGGACCTCCTGGGTCTCCGGTAAATCCAGGATGACTTTCCAGAGTGGGAATAGCCCGCATCTTCACCCGGCTATCCAAACTATCAAAAACACCGGGTATCAGTCCATCGTCTTTATAGAGAGCAATTCCACAACCGCCATTCGGGTCATTGCATTCAGATAGTGGGTCGTAGGCATTACTCAAAGAAATCAGGTCAGTGATATCAAAGTTTAATGTTCCCTGATCTAAGATGTGTACCCGTAAATCACTGAGATACGCGGTAGCACCCGGAGGAGCTACTATGTTATAACCAATCACCGCAGTTTTTTGCTGCGGGTTAATCGTCTGACCTGGTTGGGTGAGATCAGTGAAGAAAATCGGCATCACTGTGGCAGAAGCGCGATGGACAGCTTTTACTGGGTCAATGGATGCCTTCAGCCCACTACCGAACTGAATATCCTTATTATCCTTAATGAAGGCGGTGACAATATCGCCGGCATCAATGCCTCTTTCCCACCAATTGTCAGAATACCGCGCATTCTCAGTGCCCCTCCCGCGGACACAGATGTAGTAATCATAGCCAGCATAACTCCCGCCAACCAGGTCATCCGGGTAAAGCTGAATAGCTGTTTTGGGCTTTAGAATTACATAATAAGACTTGTAATATCGTTTACCACTGACTGGCTCAGTGGCGTCTGGTGGCTTATTTGGATTGTAGCCTGACTCAGTTTCTGCCAGTCCTCCTGGGTCATCGTTTTCTGGAGACCAAGGTGAGCCGTCATAGTTGTACCACTGGAGACTGTCCGCTGATAGTCTTACGCAGGTATCAGGCGGATTAGGTCCGTAACCGAAGAACTGATGCATCCCTCGGATAAAAATCTCCGGCAATCCTTTGGTTCCAGAAGTGGTGGAATCCTGCCAAAGAGAAACTCCAGAGTACTCGTTGTCAGACAGAGGGGCTAAATCTGTTGGTTTAAACCCTTTTGTCCCTTTAAACCAAACCCGAATCCATTCAAAGGTCTCGCTGTCAGAATAAGCCGAACCATCAGCTGGGTAATTGCTGTCACACATATTAATAGCGAGAACTGGCACCGGCCAGCCATCAGCATCCACTGGGTCAGTGGAACCAATGATGCCATCAGTCCACATTGTGCGCATTGGTGCTTCAGAAGCAACATACCAGGGTTCAATAGAAAAAACTGTCCTAGCTTCTTTGCACCCATCATAATCACCTACAGGTATTGGCACTGGCAAATGAGTTTGGTCACCATTGTTTCTCTCTGAAGGTCGGAAATCTCGGTACAACTTTGACCTGCCTCCCGCAGCCAGTTGTGGTCTGGAGTTATCCTCATTATCCGGGACAGGATTCGCAGTAATAGGGTCAAACATATGGTTGAACTGAATAAAGGAGTTATTGTCATCCTCGCTTTCCTCAATATAGGCGCGGAAATTCATCCCATAAGGCGGGGTTCTGGTGACCCACTGATGGTCTGGGGCTGAAGAAATAGCGATAAAGAAATCAACCTTACCGTCAGCAGTGGCTTCCAGCGCTGAATTTTCATAAGGAATGTACATCGTCACCCGCCAGCGCGGCGGCCGCTTTGTTCCCCGATTAACCCAGATTACTCCCCCATCAGTTACTTTTTCACCTACATCCGTAGGCCAGTCTGGCTCTGTGCCGCCTGAGCGGCCACTTTCTAATGGCGCAGGAAAACCCGCGCCAGTACCTACCACCTGGAAACATTCATAAACATAGCCATTGTCTACCGTCGGTTTGACATAATCCCCTTTCTTATAGAGCGTATTTCCTTGCCAGCTATCCACATCCGGGTCAATTCTGTCCCAGTTATTGATAATATGCCCGCCAGCCGCCGGCGGCAGCCTGAGGTTGGAGTCTTCAGTAGCAAAAATACAAGTATCCTGTCTCCAGTTAAACTCGCCGTCTCCATTATCCCGGTAAAGAGCGATGTTAGGGTGCGGCGCCATCGGATGGTCAGCCAATTTTCCTGGGTCAAAATCTTCAGGATAGGTATCCTCAAAAGTAACTACTATTTTATAAAGATGTTCCCTGCCTTCAGTCAGAGGCGCAATTGGCGCTGCTACCCCAGCCAGGTCCAGCCCTAAGACTGGATAAGGCGCAGTCAGCCTCATCACCTCTAATTCTTCTGGCCCATAGGGATAAGCATGGTCAAAGGCCCCAAACCAATTATAAGTCCATTGGCTATACCAGTAAGGCCCGCCTTGCCCGCCAGGTCTGTTTCCCCAGGAAGCATAATCATTCCACCAGCGGGTTTGGAGCGCTCCAACTGGGACTCCATGGCCCTGGTCGCTCCTGATGGCGGTCATATCTACTATTCTTTGCTCACAGGTAACCACATTAGAAGTCTTTGTCCCGCTGATAGGTTGGTGGTAGGCTGCTGTTCCGTCAAAGTTCCAATCCCCCGGGTACTGACCGGCAGTGCTCTTATCCTCTCTGTTATCACAATCATTCAGGGTTATTGAAGGCAAATCGGGACTGCTCAAGCTGCCTAAAGACAGGGTGAAAGTATCCCCAGGTTCCATCTGGTCACTGGTCCTCACCACCAGATAAAACCTGGTGGAATTATCATCATCAGGATAAGCGGTCAGCATAGTTTCAGAAGAAGTCAAATCAGTATCCTTGAAATAAATATCAGTTGTCCCTTCTTCATTCCATGGCCCGGTATAACTTGCGACTAACCGATCAAAATCATTTGTATCCCAGTAATGGTAACCAGGCTCTGCCGAGTTATCCCGGTAATCCCGGTAAAGTTCCACTGAGGCAATTGCCCGATTAGGCAAAGCGCCAACACAGGTTTGGCTTACCCGACAACGAAGCCCGGTAAGAATCATCACATTACGATTGCCATAACCGGTTTGAGTATTAATATCAATGGCTAAGATGGCTGTCCGGCCGCTTCTGGATAAAATTCCCTGATTTGGTACAACTAAATTTGAAGAAGTGATTGTAACCTTGACCACCCGAATAGTTCCTTGAGAGTAGTATTGTAAAGTGGAAGTGTCGTAGGTGAAATCAGCCCGGATTCGGTACAGGCCAGGGCCAATGTTTGAAGTATCCCACGGATAAGAACGCTCCAGAGAGCCACTTCCAGGAGCCGGTATTGTACCCGGAATTTGAGTCCACTGTGCCCCTGGGGTTAAAGTATCAAGATAAAAAAGGGTGGTAGAATAATTAAGGCTTGGCAGACGATAGGTAATCAGATAAACACCATCCTGCCTGGTCAGTTCTCCTGGATAATTAGGAAAGATGACGCCCGCAATGTACACGGTAATGTTATTTGTCTGACCACCATCCACGTTATCAAATCTTTCAATGGCAACATTAAAACTGTCACCAGCATCAATCTTGGCTATCTCCGCCACCACAACAATGAAATAAGTACACTCCCACCTTTGTTCTACGTCGTTGTATTCCCAGTCCGAAACGTTTTCATCATCAAAATCAATGTCAAAGTTCTGGTTCACTGGTGGATTAGTAACCCTTCCGTTCCCCAGTAACACATCTGGCTCTGGACCTGTGGCCTGGAATTCCCCGTCGTTGTTTTCGTCCCTATAAACATCAACGTAAACAAGTTCCCCCTGTTGCAAGGTGGAGCTGTTGAGGCGCACGGTAACCCTTGTAAAAACATCAGTGCTTTCCTTGGACCAAAGGTCAAGCTTCAAAACTGCCAGGCTGTATCCGCTCCATGGGTCTGGTGTCCAAGAAGTAACTGAAATATCGCTAACGGTTCCGCTAATTACTGCTTCGGATATACCAGGTAACAAAAGGGAAAACAAGAGAAAAAGAGGACAAAGAAACAACAGGGACCGGAGAGATTTTCTCCTTGCCATTGCTCCTCCCGTAAGAGATAGGCTGGCTTTCTGCGTTTATTGATATTTTGACGCTCAGCCAGATTCACCCGTTTATTTTATTCTACCCTCTATCAAACCCAGCGTCAACCTACAATTTCAAGGACGGTCCTTGATCAAGGACCGTCCTTGACGAGGCAAAGTGACTTTTTCCTTGACTTTTTCCTCTTTCCGCAGTATGCTCTTAAATCAAGTCAGCTCTGAGGGAAAAGTTTTCACCACCAAAAAACATAAAGAAGGAATGAAAAAGATTTTTCTCTTCGCTCTTCTGGTAGTCATCCTTGGCTCCCTTCTTTACTCCAATACCTTCCGAGTTCCCTTTACCTTTGACGATTACCACTCCATAGTTTTAAATACCAAAATTCATTCTCTGAAGGATATTCCAGCAATCTGGTCATTTACTCGCACTCGTTTCCTCACCTACCTCACTTTTGCTCTCAACTATCATTTCGGCGGGCTAAAGGTACCAGGCTACCATTTGGTCAACCTTCTTATTCACCTGGCAGCCACATTAAGCTTCTTCTCCTTTCTTCGTCTTCTTTATCGCCGAGTATCAAACCAGGAAGAACCAGGAATTTATCTTGCTACGCTAATTTTTCTTGTCCATCCTATCCAAACCCAGGCAGTCACCTACATCGTCCAAAGAGCCGCTAGTTTAGCCACCTTCTTCTATCTTCTGACTCTTTCCTTTTTCCTTCAGTACCGAAGGGCAAGTACCAGAAAATACTGGTGGTATGCAGGGGCTTTAGCCTCAGCGATGGCTGGAATGTTTACCAAGGAAATCTGCTGGACTTTGCCTCTAATGCTGGTATTTATAGATACGCAACTAGCCGGCTCTGGAGAAAACAAGATTTCTGGTAATAAGAGACTACTTGAGTATCTGCCTTTCTTGCTCACCTTAACGATTATTCCAAGTCTAGTGGCATTCGGGTTCAAAGTAGATACTCCGGGTGAACTGGCTCGTCTGGCTGAACCAAGCGGCACTATCAGTCCAGTTGATTATCTGCTAACTGAATTCCGGGTTCTGGTGACCTATCTGCGGCTCTTGATTTATCCACTCGGTCAAAATTTGGACTACGATTATCCGGTGTACCGGAGTTTTGCTGAGCCAGCTGTTTGGGCAAGTTTTCTTCTTTTGGTGTGGGTGGCAGGGATAGGCGTTTACAGTTTTCGCCAAGGCCAAAAGCTTCTTGGTTTAGCTGTTTTTTGGTTTTTTCTGACCCTGAGTGTTGAAAGCAGTATCTGGCCTATCAGGGATGTTATCTTTGAGCACCGGCTTTACCTGGCAATGCCAGCTTACGGTTTGGCTGTTGGCTGCCTGTTTTTCTTTCTTAGGAAGCGTTCGCGGCAGTTCCTTTGGTATGCAGCTGCGGTTTTCCTGATAGGTAGTTACTCTTTTCTTACCTACTCCCGCAACCAGGTGTGGAAAAGCGCAGTCACACTTTGGCAGGATGTCGCTGCCAAAAGCCCCAGGAAGGCCAGAGCCCATCACAACTTAGGACACGCTTTAACCGGGGAGGGACACCTGGATGAGGCAAAGAGAGAGTTTGATACAGCGTTGAAACTGGACCCTTCTTTCCACCTAACCTATTTCACCCGGGGTTTACTTTACCTCAGACAAGAACAGTATCAGGCAGCCATCAGGGATTTCAACATTCTTCTTAGTGCTACCACGGATAAGACCAGACTTTCTCATGTTTATCTCTCTCGGGGACAAGCTTATGCCAAACTTGGCGACTACCAGAAGGCTTTCCGGGACCTTAATGAAGCCATCAGGATTGACCCGAAAAATGCCGTGGCTTTCAGTGAGCGAGGGGTCCTTTATGCCAAACAAAAGGAGTATGAGCGGGCTCTCAGGGACATGGACGAAGCTTTAAAACTAAATGCTCGTTCTCCTGAGGTACATAATAACCGGGGCTTGCTGAAAGTTCTCCAGGGGCAGATTGAAGCCGCTTTGTTGGATTTCCGGCAGGCGTTGGCTGAAGCCCCTGATTTTGCCAATGTCTATGTGAATATGGGCCTGGCTTATTATCGCCGAAGTGACTGGAAGCAGGCCATCAAAGCCTACAGGAAGGCTCTGGAGTTAAACAGAAATCTTGTTTCTGCCCAGGTTGGTTTGGCTTTTGTTTACCAGGCGCAAGGCAACAGGGAAACAGCCAGGGAGCAACTCCTTTCTGCTTTAAAAGAGAAACCTGACGAGCCGGAACTTCTAAAAGCGTGGGAAAGTTTGAGGAAATACGATGAGAAAATGATTTTTGCCAAAAGGCGGTCAGAATCTCTTGCTTACTGCGAAAAAGGGAATAGTCTTCGCGAAAAAGGAGACCTGCAAGCCGCAATAAAACAGTTCACTCTAGCTTTGGAAAAGGATCGCACTTTGGCACTCGCCTATTACAATCGCGGCCGTACCTACCAAGAGTTAGGCAGGTTTGAGGAAGCCCTGGATGATTATACGCAAGCCATAAAGTACAACCCCAAGGAAAGCGAAGCCTGGAACAACCGGGGATTTCTGCTGGATAAGCAGGGAAAAACTGAAGAGGCAATCAGAGATTATTCGCAGGCAGTGCTGGTTGACCCTCAGAACAGTCAGGCATACAACAATCGCGGCAACGCTTATTTTAAGAAAGGGGAGTATGAAAAGGCAATTGCTGATTACACTGCGGCTTTGAAACTGAATCCCTCTTTAGTTCAAGCCTACCGGAATCGGGGAATGGCCTATGCTCGGGCGAAAGAGTATGAGAAGGCAGCAGTTGATTTTCAAAAGTATCTGGAACTAAACCCTGATGACCCCAAGAAAGAGGCTCTTAGAAGGTTTGTTGAAAAACATCTATAAGGATACCTTTGCTGGTAACTGATGAAGAGTTAAATTCACCACAATGTTAAAATTCTTCCTTGGTTGTCCAGGAGCGCAGAAACTTCAGGTAAGACTGGCCAGGAGTAACCGCAATATGCTTTTGAATAGAAGCCCAATCAAGAATTGAGCGGTAATTATCTATCTGGAGATAATCAGGCAGACTTGACCACCGGTAGTCCTTAAGGAAGGATAAGGCGTCACTCCAGTTTTCCACTCCTTTTTCTTTCCAGTCCGGCAGCAGCAAGTTTAGAGGATTAAGGTGGATATACCTAGTTAGATGTAACAAGTAGGAATCATTCGGAATTTCTTTTGCCTTGTAGCGTCCATCAAATAGAACCCCGGTGCGTTTATATTTCTCATTGAAGTACATAGCGTAACCAGTAGCCAGCTTCCGCAGAAATCTTGTGATTCCCCCTGTTCTTATCTCCTTGAGAAGTAAGTGGAAATGGTTAGACATCAGGCAGTAGCAGACGATACCCACAAGGGGCTGCCGGCCGGAAATACATTCCGTTTCGCCTGTCTGTAACCGTTTTCTAATATCCACGGCCGGCCGTTCGTCATTAAGTAGGAAAAGTGATTGCCGGAAACGATGGTAATCGGAATCATCAAGAAACAATTCTCTTTTCTCCACACCCCTTGCATAAAGGTGGTAGAGTCCCTCTTCAGCAAAAACAAGTTTTCTGTACCCCATATTTCCTTCTGTCAAGGACGGTCCTTGATCAAGGACCGTCCTTGACGGGAATGCAGGAGAAAGGCGGGGACCAACCCCGCCTTTCTCAACTTCGTCTCCCCACACAACTTACGGTGTCTGCGCTGGTGTTACCCCAGTCCAGTACATTTCAAAGCCTGTCCAGGCACCGCCATCGGAGTAGTAATACTGGCCTTGGTAGGTGTTAGTGGCCCAGAAGCCAATGATGCTGATAAGGATTTGGTCCCAGTTGTCAGTGTCATAAGGCCACTGGGGTCCTATGTTGCCCACCTGGTAACCGAGCACCAGTTGCCGGTTATACTTCCATTCGTTGATAGTGTAAAGGAGGTCAGCGTCTTCAATGACGGCGTTGTCGTTATCATCCCTGATATTACCCTCGGCGTCGTACATATCAGTCGGGATGTAAGGGTTAGCCACCAGAAGTCGACTGCCACCAGCCACTGGTGTTTCCGTGTTGACTCCAGTAACCGGGTTGGTATAAACCAGCTCACCAACAAAGTTAGTCCTGGAGCCTGTGGCTGGCGAAACCGCGACACTCACCTTGACTACATGGTCGCTAACATCGCCAGCAACACCAGTGCCGCTATCGGCAAAGACTAACTTTAAGGTGTTCAGACCGGCATAAGGATTGTTAGCGTAGACTACGTAATTGGTGGTGGATGTGCCGTCAACCCAGACCGTATTTACTGGAGTACAAGCCATCACATCATTCAGGACATAACCGGCTGGTTTATTCATCTCATCTACATCAATGCTGATTGTATAGATGAGATTAGTGCCGTTTGGCGCCCGGTTCTGTATAAGACGACTGGCGTACATCGTGCCGGAATCCCGCTGAATTCCCCAGGCAACTTCAGGACCAAGGTTATCGCCAGGATTCGCGCCGATACCAGTAGCAGTCACATTACCCAGTGTATCTGCCAGGAATACTTGTCTGACACCACCCAGTTCCGCCACAAAGGCGATGCTGCCATCACCTACAGGCGAGAAAACTGGATAGGTCGGATTCTGGTAAATCGTGTAGTCAATGTTGCCAGCGCCAAACAACTGCACATCGGTTCCGGTCTTGGCATCCATGGTGTAAATCTTGTAGCCGCTGTCCCGGTTGGAGACAAAGACAATGCGGCTACCGTCTGGACTGTAGGAAGGATATCGGTCACTCCAAATACCCTGAGAGTTACCAGCCATTAACTGGATGCGGTTGGACTGAACATTAGCAGTGTTAGCCGCCCAGTTTAGGTCCACGCCGGCTACCCAGATCTGGTGATTACCGGCGTAAGGCCCGGTGAGAAGTTTGTTACTGAAGGCAATTTGGTTGTTGGCTGGAGCCACGGCTGGGTCATAAAGATCAACAGTGGTTGCGACTGTTGGGGCCAGAGTTAAAATTTGGGCAGCCGATCCCATATCCGCGGTAATCTTTTTCACGTAAAGAGTCTTATGCTGAGTGTCGGGGATATTTCCCTGAGCATAAACAACCCATTTGCCATCAGCGCTAACTGCTGGACAACGAACTACGTGACTTCCAGCGGTACCAGCAGACACAACTTGTGGGTTAGTACCATTGGTGTTGATAATGTAGCAGGTGCTTGGTTCTCCGGTGTAACCAGCCTCAATATAGTCGTAAACAATGTTGGCACCGTTGGCGTTCAGGTCCACATGGGTTATTTGTTCTCCGTTGGTCAGGTTGGTTACCTGAATGGGTGTACCAACATTACCAGCAGCGTCAAAATCTACCCGGAAGACCTGGCTGTTATTAACAAAAACAAGCCTGGTTGTGCCAATATCAACACCACCTGGCGCTGGAACTGACGGTCCCCAGCAAGCCTGGCCTTCATTACCAGAAAGATCAGCGGTCCACTCAGCCATCTGGGTATTGGAGCCATTGATGTTGTCATAGTTAGCCTGCCAGATGTTAACGTCAGTGGAAAGAATTGCAGCTGAGTAAAGCATATTCCCGGTGTCAGCAGTAAGAGGCACATCCCGGTTAAGGGCATTGTCGCCGTAGAAAGCTGGGTCAAGCTCATCCTTATCTGGCGTCTGGGTAAGGTTGATCTGGCCAGAAGTAACTGAACCGGGACCGCCACTGGCATCTGCCATATAAACATCCCACTTTGCCCAAGAGTAACCACTTGCTTGCCGCCGGCTATAGATGATGTAAGGAATACCACCGGCTACCGCACTCATCAGACGGCCATATTGAACACTCCCGCTGGTATTGGCAGTTAGATTTACCTTGTTTTGGCCGGTGAGGTCAACCCGGTAAATATTCTGGACGCCGCTGCTTGTTCCAAGGTAGACAACCTGGGTGCTGGGAGTGCTGGCGGTACCATCAAGAAAAGCTGGATGGCTGTAAGTCATACCCACTTCCTGAAGCAAAATCTCCCGGACCTTGGTGGATACATTGTACTTCACCAGATAGGAACGGCCAGTAGTGGTATCTTCCATCGCTGCGATGAGCGTGCTTCCATCAGGAGACAAAGCCGCATATTTGTAACTGCTATTGTTACTGCCTGCCAAGAAAAGATTAACCTGAGGGGCAGTGGTAGAGTCGCTCGCTACTTTATAAACATCAAAGTAGGTATTCACCACACCTCCGGTGCTGCAGTTACTGGTGAAGACAATGTACTTGCCATCAATGCTGAAAGCCGGGTTAAGAATCATCCCAGTTGCGCCTGGA
This sequence comes from Candidatus Omnitrophota bacterium, assembly GCA_023818865.1. Classification (GTDB taxonomy): domain Bacteria; phylum Ratteibacteria; class UBA8468; order B48-G9; family DSTR01; genus JAMWDF01. The sequence continues at coordinate 5,327 of JAMWDF010000041.1, read as the reverse complement.
GAAAAGAAAGTTACCTGGTTAACTTCACCGGTTTCCAGGTTCTTGACATAAAGTTCGCCGGTTTTGGTGATAACTCCATCTGACCGGGTAACACTCCCAACATAAAGAATATTACCCTGCTTGCCAATCGCTGCTTGGGCTGCCTGCGGCAGTAGGACTATCAGACCAGTAACGGCGATAGCTACCGCCAGCAGCCTTCCTAAGCCTTTACTCATCTTTACCTCCTTTTTGGCTTCATCTAACTTTTGCAACTTACCGCCTCACACTACCACTACACCTTCTGCTGCCCAGTCTACAAGACACTGCGTTCACTTCTCGCCTTTAATGTTTTTTCTTCCTTTCCCTATCTCACCTCCTTGCTATAAATGGTTTAATAGGGCTTCCTCTCTACTTGGGTAAGGTTGCCCCTTGTTTACCAATATTTTACCCCCTAGCCTAACTTTGTCAAGTCCTTAGTTTTTTCAATACCTTCACGGAGAATAAGACCCTGAAAGCTGCTTTTCCAGCTACTTGCTTGGCTTAATGGTCTTGTCTCCTTGAATCGGGACGCTTTTTTCTTCATGGGTTTTAATCTGGCCATCAAAGACAGCCACCCCGCTGTCTTGCTCCGGAGCTAAGGCTTGGTAAACAATTTCAAACGGTTTCATTTCTCGGCTCCAGAAAACCCACTTGTAACTATTTCCTTCGTTTTTTTGGTAAGGGGGAATACTTTGACTAATTTTCCAGTTTTCAGGCAATGTTTCCTCAACGATAACCCCGGCAGTACTCGGGTTAGGGAAAACACTAATTTTCACTCTTACTGGTTGACCAGGAATATAACTAGCCGGTAAACTTCGGATGGCTTTACTGGCTCTTCCGGTGAGAGGAATAAGGACAGAAGCCGAGGAAACTATTTTTTTCTCTCCAGAAGAAAGACAACCGGTCAGGAGAAGAAAGGCGCAGCAGAATGTTTTAATCTCCATAAATCTTTCTCGGCCTGACTTATTCATCATAGGCTTCCAGGTCAGCGATGGTAAATTCTCCGCTGGTATCACTGATTTCTGGGAAACTCAAGCTTCTTACCCGAATTTGATAATTGCTCCCCACTGGCAGAGAAGGGGCAACTCTCCAGTTAAGACTACCGGTACCATCCCGACCAATAGAGACTGTACCTAGACTGCCAACATACAAGCCACGGCACAGTAAATCTACGCTGACAGAACTACCTGGGAAACCGAGGTAAGTCCAATTTATCCTATAAGTCTGTTTTCGGTACCAAGTTTCACCACCTGAGGGAGAAGTGACGAAGATCTGGCCGGTACTGATGCTGAATGGTTCACTCACTCCTTCTACTTTCGGGTACACTATGCTTCTTACGCGGATACGATAATCATTGCCTGGCTTCAGGTTCAGCGGAAGCGCCCAGGTTTGATAGCCGCTACCACTTTCGCCAATGAACCGATTGGGACTGATAATACCTAATAGTAAATTGCCTTTCAGCAGATCAACCCGGACATACTTCCCGGGGTTCCCGGTGTAAACCCAGGTAATAACTTGCTGCGTGCCAACATACCAGGTTTCTCCGCTGACCGGCGCGGTTACGGTTATGCCCTTGCCGGAAATCTGGAAAGGCTGGTCGCTGGTATCGGTGGCTTCAGGATTAGTGACACTAGTAATTCTTACTCGGTAGTTACTGCCTGAAGGAAGGCTATCCGGGACTGACCAGTAAAGTGAGCCTCGGCCATCAGTGCCAATGTTCTTATTTTGACCGATGGTCGCGACGACGGCGTTGCCATCCAATAGCTCCAAATTCACATAACGGCCAGTGTAACCGCTGAATGACCAGGTAATGAGATAAATTTGCCCCTGTTCCCAGATTTCGCCACCGTTGGGCGAAATTACGGTAATGCTGGCTGGTCGGCTGGCAATGGTAATAGTAAATTCCCGAGAGTCAACTCCTGGAGTCGGCGAAGTGGAATCCTGGACCCTTATCCTGAAGGCGAAATCTCCAGCGGTAGTAGGCGAGCCACTGATGACGCCAGTAGCTGCGTTCAAGGTGAGCCCAGGCGGCAAACTACCTGAACTGATACCCCAGGTATAAGGTAGCCGACCACCGGTTGCCTGGACTATTTGGCTATAAGGACTACCGACCGTGCCAGACACCAGAGAAGTAGTGATGATTCTGACCGGTTGTCCCTGGATAACTTTGAAGACATTGCTGACACCTTTCTTGCCTTCGTGCTGGGCAAGGATGGTATCGGCTTCAGTGGCTTGAGAGATGGTAACATTTCCAGTCCAGACGCCAGCGATAAAGCTGCCGGTGATAGATGGGGAAATTGTACCGGTGCTGTCAGAGAGATTGGCAGTGCCGGTGAAACCAGTATAGGTTCTATCCTGCTCATCTTTAGCTGTGATGGTCACAGAGAAAGGAACACCAACCAGTTGGGGAGAGCTGATAGGCGAGATGGTGAAGTGATCCAACTGGCTTTGGGTTTCCCCTGTAGCCAAGGCTTTAAGACACACATTGTAATTAGCAGACTTATTAGTGAGGTCGGTCCAGGTAGAACCGTTTTCGCTTACAAAACTCTGGCCAGCGCTGGCTGTAGCCTTACAAGCATACCCTAATGGTCCTTCTACGGGAATAGGATAGGTGGAAACAGAAGTTTTCAGTTTGAGCACCACTGAAAATTTCTCTTCTGGAGTTAAGCTCAGAGGACTAATAGTTACCGTGTGATACCCAGCAGAACTAAGCGTTCCAGAAGAACTGCGAGCCAGAGTGCCACTGGTGGGAGATTCAGACACATTGGTGTAAACCTTTACTTCATAGTTTAATGGTGCATCTACCGCATAAAAAGAAACAGCCTTCAATGTTTTTCCAGCTGCAACCGCCTTAAAAACATTGGCGCAGTATGCAATGGTACTCCCAAAACCCGTATTGGTGACCCAGCCAAGTGGGTCATACTGGTAAATGTAGGTATATTCGCTCACCGCTGTAGCCTGGCAGAAAACAGCGTTATAACTGCCAATACGGGAGTCATAATACGAAACGTAAAAATAGCCGCTTTGCCCCCAGGAACTGCCCCAGCTATTCTTGACGATAAAGGCACCGTTTCCTGCGGGTAGACCAGAGGCTGAACCGGAGAAATTACTCTTACTGTAATCGTCATCCCAGCCAACAATCGCTACCGCGTGGTTGCTGGAGTAAGAACCATTGTAATAGTAAGCGTACTTGCTGCTAACATAGCTGGAGTTAACAAAGTACATACTGGTATAAACTGCTCCATAGGTCTGAATAGCCGTCTTGATTGTTTCGTTATCTAACGGGCCGGTCCGGCTTGGGAGAAAAAGCACTTGCTGGATATGCTTCACCGGTGAGAGGTTGGTAGGTGAAGTTCCAGAGTTGGGGTTGTAAGAATCATCACTTTCCTTCACTGGGCCGGTCCAGCGGGCCAGGTAAGCAGTAGACATAAAATGATTACCGCCGTCAGCATGGCCACGGTCAAAACCTTCTGGGTAGTCTTTGCTCAGCAAATTTTTCATATGGTTTTCGGAAAAATCCCAGGTTTCACCAGGCAAGAGACAGGATTCCAAAGAGGCGTAGGTGGCGTGAGCCCAGCAGGAACCGGCTGAACCCTGGTTACGCACTCCAGTGAGCTTACCCAGGCCGCGAAGGTCATATTTCCTCGGCGCAGAAACACCAGGCTCAGCAGGTAGAGCTTTGCCTTTTGCCAGATGGGAAAGGTCAACCATTGGCGGGACGAAACCCAGACCTAAGCCATCCACCACATCACCGGCTAACTGACCACCATGGATTGATTGGTAACGCAGAAAGTCCGGGTTAACTGGCGCCATCTGCCAGTCGGCAGCCCCCAATCTTGCTATCCAACAGATAACTACTACATAAGTCATCCAGTGCAGCCGCTTCACCCAATTCCTCTCCATAACTCCCCCTTTTTATCAAGGACCGTCCTTGATCAAGGACGGTCCTTGACGGAAATGGCACTCGCCCCCTGCACCAGGATTTTTTTCCCTGTTCCAGCCTCAAGGAACCCGGTGAATTCTTTGGGCAGTTTCACGCCCCAGGGTACTTCCAGAATATAGCAAAGCCGGTAGGTTTTCAGCCGCCGGAGGGACAACTTCCAAGTATAGACATTTTCTATTAACCGTTCGTCTTCCTTTTTCCAGGCAGGCGCTGAGGCAATAACGCGCCAGCCTTCAGGAACAATTTCAGTCAGGGTGACCTCAGCCAGAGACTGCTTTGGGGTAATTTCCAGTCTGACGGTGAGCTGTTTACCAGGTTGGAATTCTTCAGGAAGTTGCCTGGTAGCGGTGACGGTAAAGTCAGAAGATTCCTTTGAAGGCGAACCGGCTAACAATAAAGGGAAAAGTAGGCAAAGCGGCAGAGATTTTAAAATATTTTTCGTTCTCATCAGGACTGTCCTCCCACCCTGACGTCACCAGTAATTATACCTGAGCCGCGGCTAGAAGTAAACGAGCCGGTAATTGCTCCAGTCCCCAGGCCTCTTATCTCGTAGACAATTTGCTGATTGGATAGCGAGGTCCCGTAGAAAAGCCAACTGTGCTTGTTACCGACTTTCTTAGCATAGTTTGGGTTGGCAGAATAGATAGCATAGCCTTCTGGTATCACTTCAGTGACAATTAAACCGGTAATGTGCTCGCCGATAGTAATGTTTAATGTTACCTGGAAACCGCTGGAAAGCACTTTGATACTTCTAGTGACAAAAATTGCTGTGGTCTGACCTGGCATTACTTGAGTTTCCTGGGTGGTATCTGATTGTTTTTCCGGCGAAAGTGAAGCAGCAGAGCCTGAGCTAGAAAGCGCGGTGTCCGAGGAAGAAGTAGCAGCAGGTGAAGTGCTCTGAGTCGGTATTGTTCCTGGCTGAGAGATTCCTGGCGCTGACGATTGAGTGACTCTTGTTATTCCTTCTGAGGCAGCCGCGGGCGCCGAGGACATCACAGTCACCGTGGAGGAAGCACTCTCCGGTTCCTTTTTACTTTCTATCTCGCTTCTTGTTTTCTCCCATTTTTCCCCGTACTTTTCATAAAGAGACAGGGCTGTTTTTAGCCACTCAGGTTCTTTCTTTTCCTGTTTGGGCTGGACCAAGGAAACTGAGTATCCAGCAGGAGATTTTCCCTCTGCGGGTTTGGCCACAGAGGCCGACGGAAGAGAGCTTTGAGGTAACGAAGTAAGTGGTAATTCCGGAGGCTGGCTGGTTATCAAGACCAAACTGGCTACGGCTATTACTGCTACAATGGAGAAAAATATCAAGAATCTCATTTTCTCCTTGGTTACTCCAGATAATAGACTAAACGCAGAGGCCGACTTT